>NZ_JOGP01000020.1:0-247032 GCF_000719505.1 Streptomyces sp. NRRL B-3229
CGCGTTTCCCTTTCCGGCGGTTCCGACTCTATCAGATCCTTTCGGGCCTGATCCCCGGTCAGCGGGGCTTGTCTTCCCGGCTGTTGGGCCGTTCCGACGAGTGAGACTTTAGCGGATTCCCGGCTCCCGAGCTAATCGGGGGCCAGCGCCCTTTCGAACGCGGATTCCTCATTTCGCGAATACGCACGCCAATACGGCGACGGCAGACAGAGCGACTGTCGTCGTTATGTTGGCTGGTACTTGCGGAATGGCTGTCCGGGGACCGACCGGGGTCGGCGCTCACGTCGGACAACTCGGAGAACACTACGTACGGGGCTGGGCAGTGTCAACTCAGGTACGGAGCCGGGCTCGCAGGCGTACGCTGGCAGACATGACAACGCGTACGTGCACCCAGCAGTGGTGGGCCGCCTGACGGCGGCCGTAAGCACGTATGCACTCAACGGCCGCCTCCTCGGCGGCCGTTCGCGTATCTCCCTCCAGGGCTCCTGAGGGTCGGCCGGCCGGGGACGGCGGTCTCGACCAGGAGGTGGAGAGATGACGCGGGTCTTCAGCGGGGTCAAGCCGACGGGGCATCTGACGCTGGGGAACTACCTGGGAGCGATGCGGCAGTGGGCCACGGTCGATCAGCACCAGGCGGAGTCGCTGTTCTGCATCGTCGACCTGCACGCGCTCACCGTCGACCATGATCCGGCGCGAGTGCGTCGGCTGAGTCGACAGGCGGCGACGTTGTTGCTCGCGGCGGGGCTGGATCCCGAGCTGTGCACCGTGTTCGTACAGAGTCATGTGGACGAGCACGCGCGGTTGTCGTACGTGCTGGAGTGCGTCGCCACGGACGGCGAGATGCGGCGGATGATCCAGTACAAGGAGAAGGCCGCCCGGGAGCGGGCGCGGGGTGGGAGTGTGCGGCTGTCGCTGCTGACGTATCCCGTGCTGATGGCGGCGGACATCCTGGCGTACGGGGCCGACGAGGTGCCGGTCGGGGACGACCAGGCTCAGCATGTGGAGCTGACGCGGGATCTGGCGGTGCGGTTCAACCAGCGTTACGGCTACACGTTCGTGGTGCCTCGGGCGACCTCGCCGAAGGTGGGTGCGCGGGTCATGAACCTTCAGGAGCCGACGTCGAAGATGGGGAAGTCCGACGACTCGGGGCCGGGGATCGTCTATCTGCTCGACGAGCCGGAGGTCGTGCGGAAGAAGGTCATGCGGGCCGTGACCGACAGTGGGCGGGACGTCGTGTACGACCGGGAGGCCCGGCCGGGTCTGGCGAATCTGCTGGAGATCCTGGCGTCCTGCACGGGTGGGAACCCATCCGAGCTGAGCGGTGTATATGAGTCGTACGGCGCCTTGAAGAAGGACACCGCCGAGGCCGTGGTGGAGGTCTTGAGGCCCGTACAGGAGAGGCACAAGGAGTTGTGCGCGGATCCTGGCTATGTGGAGGGGGTGCTGCGGGATGGCGCGGAGAGGGCTCGGGCGATGGCGCGGCCGACCGTGGATGCCGCTTATCGCGCGATCGGGCTGCTGCCGGCGGCGAGTGATATCGCGGTGAGTGCGGCGGCCGGGTAGCCGTGCGGTCGGCGGTGCCTGTGTGCCGCCCCCGCGTGTGAGGGGGCGGCCGTGAGGGGGCGGCGGTGAGGCGGTCGGTCAGCTGTTGTTGCCGGAGGCCAGCTGGCGGCTGCGGTCGCGGGCGGCTTCGAGGGCGGCGATGAGGGCGGCTCGTACGCCGTGGTTCTCGAGTTCGCGGATGGCGTTGATGGTGGTGCCCGCGGGGGAGGTGACGTTCTCGCGGAGCTTCACCGGGTGCTCGCCGCTGTCGCGGAGCATCGTCGCGGCGCCGATGGCGGACTGGACGATCAGGTCGTGGGCCTTGTCGCGGGGCAGGCCGAGCAGGATGCCGGCGTCCGTCATGGCTTCGACCAGGTAGAAGAAGTAGGCCGGGCCGGAGCCGGAGAGGGCGGTGCAGGCGTCCTGCTGGGACTCGGGGACGCGGAGCGTCTTGCCGACGGCGCCGAAGATCTCCTCGGTGTGGGCGAGGTGGTCGGCGGTGGCGTGGGTGCCGGCGGAGATGACGGACATGGCCTCGTCGACCAGGGCGGGCGTGTTGGTCATGACGCGGACGACCGGGGTGCCGGTGGCGAGGCGCTCCTCGAAGAAGGAGGTGGGGATACCGGCGGCGCCGCTGATGATCAGGCGGTCGGCGGGGACATGCGGGGCGAGTTCGTCGAGGAGGGTGCCCATGTCCTGCGGTTTGACCGTGAGGATCAGGGTGTCGGCGGTCTTGGCGGCTTCCGGGTTGGTGACCGGGGTGACTCCGTAGCGCGCGTGGAGTTCTTCGGCCCGCTCCTGGCGGCGGGCGGTGACCAGGAGGTCGGCCGGGGCCCAGCCGGCGCGGATCATTCCGCTGAGCAGGGCTTCGCCGATCTTGCCGGTGCCGAGGACTGCGACTTTCTGGCTCATGCGGTTCAGTCTGGCACCGGGTCGAGGGGGACAGGGCCGGCTGTCCGGTGGGCGGGACGTGGCGGGCAGGTTGTGGACAGGCGGGTGCCACTCCGGTCGGCGCTAGGCGGTCCTGCGCCTGAGGGTCGCCGCTCCCAGGCACAGGACCAGGAGGGCGCAGCCGGTCACGATCAGCGCGTCTCGTACGAAGGTCGCCGTCATGTCGGTGTGCCTGAGGACCTCGTTCATGCCGTCGACGGCGTAGGACATCGGCAGGACGTCGGAGATGGCCTCCAGGACGGGGTGCATGGCGTCACGGGGAGTGAAGAGGCCGCAGAGGAGGAGCTGGGGGAAGATCACGGCCGGCATGAACTGGACGGCCTGGAACTCGGAGGCCGCGAAGGCCGAGACGAACAGGCCGAGGGCGGTGCCGAGCAGGGCGTCGAGGAGCGCGACGAGCAGCAGGAGCCAGGGGCTGCCGATGACGTCGAGGCCGAGGAACCAGAGGGCGAGGCCGGTGGCGAGGGCGGACTGGATGATCGCGAGGGCGCCGAAGGCGAGCGCGTAGCCGGCGATGAGGTCGCCTTTGCCCAGGGGCATGGCGAGGAGGCGTTCGAGGGTGCCGGAGGTGCGTTCACGCAGGGTGGCGATGGAGGTGACCAGGAACATCGTGATCAGCGGGAAGATCCCGAGGAGGGAGGCGCCGATGCTGTCGAAGGTGCGGGGGCTGCCGTCGAAGACGTAGCGCAGCAGGAGCAGCATCACGCAGGGGATCAGGATCAGCATCGCGATGGTGCGTGGGTCGTGGCGGAGTTGGCGCAGGACCCGGGCGGCGGTGGCGGCGGTGCGGGGGAGGCTGAGGGCGCTGGTGGGTGCGGGCGCGAGGTCGGCCCTGGGTGTGGTGGTCGTGGTCATCGCGTGTGCTCCTTGGTGCGGCTTGCCTCGACGGCCTGGTCGACCAGGTGGAGGAAGGCGGCCTCGACGGTGTCGGAGTTCGTTCGGGTGCGCAGTGCCTCGGGGGTGTCGTCGGCGAGGATCTCGCCCTGGCGCATGAGGAGGAGGCGGTGGCAGCGCTCGGCCTCGTCCATGACGTGGGAGGAGATGAGGAGGGTGGTGCCGCGGCGGGCGGTGATGTCGTGGAAGAGCTCCCAGAGGTCGCGGCGCAGGACGGGGTCGAGGCCGACGGTGGGTTCGTCGAGGACGAGGAGTTCGGGGGTGCCGAGGAGGGCGACGGCCAGGGAGACGCGGCTGCGCTGGCCGCCGGAGAGGTTGCCGGCGAGGGAGTCGGCGTGGGTGGTGAGGTCGACGTCGGTGATGGCCTGGGTGACGTCGGAGTGTCGGCGGTCGGCGGCGGCGCGGCCGGGGGCGAGGATCGCGGCGAAGTAGTCGAGGTTCTGGCGGACGGTGAGGTCGTCGTAGACGGAGGGGGCTTGGGTGACGTAGCCGATGCGGGTGCGGAGGGTGGGGTGGCCCGCGGGCCTGCCTAGAACGTCGAGGGTGCCGCTGACCTTGGCCTGGGTGCCGACGATGGAGCGCATCAGGGTGGATTTGCCGCAGCCGGAGGGGCCGAGAAGGCCGGTGATCTGGCCGCGGGGGACATCGAAGGCGAGGTCGTTCAGGACGGTTCGGGGTCCTCGGACGACGGTGAGGCCGTCGGCGTGGACGGCGGGTGTCTGCGGTGGGTGGTCCGGGTGGTCCAGGTGACCGGCGGAAGGACCGGACGCTTTATTCATCATACGATGAATAATGCTCTCGCGGACTCGGGCCCGTCAAGCGGCGTGCGTGGGGCGGCGCAGGCGCGGGCCACTGCAAAGGCCGCGTGGGACATCGCCATGCGCATGTGGAGACCGAGGACCGAGGGGAGGGGGAATCGTCGTACGGGTGCCGGGGCAGGCCACGTTCCTGTGGTTGCCGAAGCTGCGGGACGCGCCGGAGGTGTTGCCGCGGGACCCGGAGGTGCTGTTGGAGCTGGGTGCGCTCCGGCCTGTGGACCACGTGTGCGCGGCGGCTCTGGAGGGGGAGCCGCCGCGCAGAGTCAGGCGGCTGTGGCGACCAGCAGTTCGACGTCGTAGGTCTCCTCCACGGTGCCGTCCGGGAAGACCTCCTGGAGGATCCGCCGCTCCTCGGTGAGGAAGACGCCGGTGTGTTGCTCACCGGCCACCAGGAAGATCGAGTGGCTGGCGATGTTGGCGAGGTGGGCGTCCAGGGGCAGGCGGCGGCTCCAGCGGACCACGCGGTGGGCGAAGTCGAGTCGGCCGGTGGGGTCGGCCAGGAGGGAGCGGGGTCGGGTGTCCTTCATCTCTGCGGCCGGCTTGGCGCCGTGGTCCTTGAAGTGCTCGGTGATCCGGTCGGCCTGGCCGGCGATCCACGGGATGTCGAGGGCGTGGGTGTTCCACCACAGCACCAGGGACCCGCCGGGGCGCAGCACCCGCAGGGCTTCCGGCACCGCGCGGGCGGTGTCGGTCCAGTGCCAGGACTGGGCGTAGGTCAGGAAGTCGACGGAGTCCGTGAGGAGGGGGAGGTCGTTGCCGTCGCCCCGGACGATCGGCAGGTCGGGGTGGACGCGGCGGAACTGCTCGGCCATGCCGTCCCCGGGTTCGACCGCGAGGACCTCGGCGCCGCGGTCGTGGAGCAGCGCGGTCGCTATGCCGGTGCCGGCACCGACATCCGCAACCCGGGCCCCGGCGAGGGTCCGGCCGGAGAGCTCCTCGATCGCGTCGAAGAGGGCGGGCGGGTAGGAGGGGCGGTGGGCGGCGTACTGGGCCGCGGCGGCGTTGAAGGAGTGGGCCCGGCTGGTGTGGGAGGAGGCGGTCATGAGGCCATGGTGACCGGGGTGCGGGTCGGGAGAGGGTGAGTTTTCGGTGAGACATGGGAGGGCGAGGGCGGCTGGGTGGAGCTCGCCCGCGGCGCCGGGGTTTCCGAGGACGGTACGGCTCCCTGCGCGGCGGGGCGGGGCGGGAGTTGGGACGCCGGTACGACTCCCCCGGACGGCAAGCTCAAGGACCCGCACGGCGTTGCGACTCCCCCGGCGGACAAGCTCAAGGACCCCCACGCTGTTGCGACTCCCCCGGCGGACAAGCTCAAAGGCCCCAACGCCAGTACAGCTCAGTCGCTGTCTGCTCAGCGGGTCAGCGGGGGCGCTTCTTCTTTGAGGGGTTTCCGGTGCGGCGGGTGCTGCGCTTCTCGTGTTGGCGGCGGGCCGACTCGTACTCCTGGCGGTGCAGTTTCTCGCCCGGCGCCTCGGTGAGGGAGCGGAGGAAGTAGGCCAGGAGGGATCCCACGAACCCGATGGCGAGGAGCCCGCGGAGGGAGGCCTGGCGGTCGGGGTCGGGGCGGCGGCCGAAGCCGTCCCAGGTGTTGCGGAAGGCGAGCGCGCTGCAAATGGCGAACATCGCGATGACGAGGACGGTCACGAAGCTGCCGGTGTCCGCGATCTGGAGGCCCTCGTAGGCGAAGCGGAGGATCAGGCAGGAGGCGACGGCGGCGGCGAGCGAACCCGCGGCCACGCCGGCGCGGCGGAGGGCGTAGCCGTTGTCGTGATCCACCCAGGTCGTGCCGAAGAAACGGATCGGCTCGGGGCGGGGGCCGCCCTCGGGGGAGCCCGCGGGGATGTCCTGGGTGCCGGATTCGTCGCTCACGGGACGATTATGGCTCCGGGCGGTGTCCGGGACGGGGGCGGGCTCCCTTCGGGGTCAGCCGCAGCGGGAGGCGATGTAGCCGTCGCTGCCGGTGTTGACGTTAGTGCCGGAGACGAACTCGCCGTTGGCGATGTTGTCCCAGATGTTCGACGTGCCGTAGTAGCCGGTCACCGTCTCGCCCGGGGTCTGGCAGCAGATCGCCACCTTCGCGCCCTCGGAAGCACCTGGACGATGCCGTACTGGGCCCGCCAGCGCGACGGATCTGCGTTTCAGGGATGTCATGGGCATTCCCCCGGTGAGGCTCAGGAGCAGCGGTCGGCTACGTAGCCGTCGCTGCCGGTGAGTACGTAGGCGTCGGAGACGTACTGGCCGTTGCTGACGTTGTCCCAGATGTTGCTCGTGCCGTAGGGGCCCGTCACCGAGGTGCCCGGGGTCTGGCAGTAGATCGGCACCTTGGAGCCTTCGGGCAGCACCCGCACGACGCTGTAGCCCGTGCCGGGACCGCTGCGGACGTTGAGCCGGACTCCGGGTGCGACCGAGTAGTAGCGAACGGCCGCCGTCGCCGTCCGGGCCTCGGCCGTCTCCACTCCACCGGCCTCTTCGACGTGCTCAACAGACATGCGATTCCTCCCCCGTTGGTCCCCATGACTGCCATGGGGTCCCGTTGATTCCCCTGAATCGCGCCATGAAACACATGTGCGCAACTCGCACGCGGACACTAGCAAGCCGCCTCTGTCCCGTACGAGACATCGACTAGGCTCCGTGCGTCGCGCGCGCGGACGATCAGCACGGGGGTGGTTCCATGGCGCCACAGGGCAGCACCGGAGCGGGCGCGGAAGCGGAACTTCCCGAGTACGCCGGTCACTACCGGCTGGAGTCACGCCTCGGGTCCGGCGGGATGGGTGTCGTGCATGTCGCGCAGAGCACCTCGGGAATGAAGCTCGCGGTGAAGATCGTCCATGCCGAGTTCGCCAAGGACGACGAGTTCAGGGGGCGCTTCCGGCAGGAGGTGGCCGCGGCCCGGAAGGTGAGCGGGGCGTTCACCGCGTCCGTCGTCGACGCCGACCCCGATGCCGAACGGCCCTGGATGGCCACCCTGTTCATCCCCGGTCCGACGCTCTCCGACGAGGTGAAGCGGAACGGCCCCATGGAGCCCGCCCAGTTGCGGCGGCTGATGGCGGGGCTGGCCGAGGCGCTGCGGGACATCCACCGGGTCGGAGTGGTCCACCGGGATCTCAAGCCCAGCAACGTGCTGCTCGCCGAGGACGGGCCGAAGGTCATCGACTTCGGCATTTCCCGGCCAAAGGACAGCGAACTGCGGACCGAGACGGGCAAGTTGATCGGGACCCCGCCGTTCATGGCGCCCGAGCAGTTCCGGCGGCCGAGGGAGGTCGGGCCCGCCGCGGACATCTTCGCGCTGGGTTCGGTCATGGTGCACGCGGCGACCGGGCGGGGGCCGTTCGACTCCGACAGTCCGTACGTCGTCGCCTACCAGGTCGTGCACGACGAGCCTGATCTGACCGGCGTACCGGCGAATCTCGCGCCGCTCATCGTGCGGTGTCTCGCCAAGGAGCCCGAGGACCGGCCGACTCCGGACGAGTTGATGCGGGAGCTGCGGTCGGTGGCGGCCTCGTACGACACGCAGGCCTTCATACCGGCGCAGCGCGCGGAGGGGTTGTCCGAACCCCGTCCGAACAAGCAGACGGTACGGCCCAGGAAACGCCGCCCTTCGGGAAAGGCGGCCCTTGTCGCCACCGCGGTCGTGCTCGTCCTGGCGGGTGTCGCGGCCTCCGTCAAGTGGCTCGGCGACAGTGCCGGCGCCGTGGCCAAGAGCGGTGACAAGCCCACGGCCACCGCCTCCACGTTCGCCGGCTGGGCGAGGAATCCGGTACCGAAGGCCGCGGGTACGGCGCAGTGCTCGTACGGTGCCACGCAGGTGCTCTGTGCGCGGCAGGGTGTGGTCTTCGCCCTGGATCCGGCCGATGGCGCCCTGCTGTGGCGGCACTCCGTCGCCGAGTCGAAGCCGGGCAAACCGCCGGCCGTCGTAGGCGGTCTGGTGCAGCCCATGGTCGACGAGGGGCGGCGCCTCGAAGCGCTCGACCCCGCCTCGGGCAAAGCCCGCTGGCGGCGCACCCTGCCCGCGCACCATGCCATGCAGCTCGCGGGAGGAACGCTCCTGCTGACGCTCCTCGACGGCACGGTCACCGGTGTGGACGCCGCGACGGGCGACACCAGGTGGAGCCGGCGGGTACCGGAGCAGCCCATGCCGACCTTCGCCTCGTTCGCCGGGGACCCGCTGGCGTACGCCACGAACCTGTCAGCCGATGCCTCGACCACACAGGTCACCGCGGTGGACCCGGCCACAGGAGCCGTGCGCTGGGAGGCGCGGCTCAGCGGAAACGTGACACCGGTGGGCGTGCACGACGGGTCCGTCTTCTTCCTCTCCACGAACGAGGTGTACGGCGACACGGACGCCGTCGTGCGCTACAACCCGGCGACCAAGTCCACGCGCCGGGTGAAGCTCCCGGTGGCACGGCCCGACGCCCAGGCCACCGTGCACGGGAACACGGTCTACGTGCTGGCGACGAGCGGCGCACTGGACGCCGTCGACACGGAGACCGGCAAGCGGCTCTGGAACCTCGAGACCTCCGTGAGCCGCGGTTCCGTACCGGTTGCCGACGGCCGCCACGTGTACTTCACCACGGCCGACGGACGGCTGTTCGCCGTCGAGACCGACAACGGCCGGCTCGTCGGCCAGACCCCCGCGCGCCTCGGCTCCAACTCCGGCACGGTGGCCGCCGCGCTCCCCCGCCCCGTCCTCGCCGACCACCACCTCTACGCCACCGCCCCCGACGGCACCGTGTTCGCCGTGGACGCTGGGGACCCGTCGGCCTGGTGACGCGCCAGGCCGTGCGAAAGGGCCGCCCCCGGAGGGACGACCCTGTGCGCGAAGGGTGTCAGCCGAGCTTCGACACAGCGTGTCAGCCCAGCTTCGACACGTCCCGCACCGCGCCCTTGTCCGCGCTCGTGGCCATCGCCGCGTAGGCGCGCAGGGCCGCCGAGACCTTGCGCTCGCGGTTCTTCGGGGCGTAGACGCCGCCGAGAGCCGCGTCGCGGCGGGCCAGCTCCTCGTCGTCGACCAGGAGCTCGATCGTGCGGGCCGGGATGTCGATGCGGATGCGGTCGCCGTCCTCGACGAGGGCGATGGTGCCGCCGGCCGCGGCCTCCGGGGAGGCGTGGCCGATGGAGAGGCCGGACGTGCCGCCGGAGAAGCGGCCGTCGGTGACCAGGGCGCAGGCCTTGCCGAGGCCGCGGCCCTTCAGGTACGAGGTCGGGTAGAGCATCTCCTGCATGCCGGGGCCGCCCTTGGGGCCCTCGTAGCGGATGACGACGACGTCGCCCTCCTTGATCTCCTTCAGCAGGATCTTCTGGACGGCCTCCTCCTGCGACTCGCAGACGACCGCGGGGCCCTCGAAGCGCCAGATCGACTCGTCCACGCCGGCCGTCTTCACGACACAGCCGTCGACCGCGAGGTTGCCCTTGAGGACCGCGAGGCCGCCGTCCTTGGAGTAGGCGTGCTCGGCCGAGCGGATGCAGCCCTCGGCCGCGTCCTCGTCCAGCGCCTCCCAGCGCTCGGACTGCGAGAAGGCCTCCGCGGAACGGACACAGCCCGGGGCCGCGTGCCACAGCTCGACGGCCTTCGGGGACGGGGAGCCGCCGCGGACGTCCCAGGTCTTCAGCCAGTCCGCGAGGGAGGGGCTGTGGACGGAGTGCACGTCCTCGTTGAGCAGGCCCGCGCGGTGCAGTTCGCCGAGGAGGGCCGGGATGCCGCCGGCGCGGTGCACGTCCTCCATGTAGTACGTGCGGTTCTTCGCCACGTTCGGGGCGACCTTCGCGAGGCAGGGGACCCGGCGCGAGACCTCGTTGATCTCCTCCAGGCCGAAGGGCACTCCCGCCTCCTGGGCCGCGGCCAGCAGGTGCAGGATCGTGTTGGTGGAGCCGCCCATCGCGATGTCGAGCGCCATGGCGTTCTCGAACGCCGCGAAGGTGGCGACGTTGCGCGGCAGGACCGTCTCGTCGTCCTGCTCGTAGTAGCGCCGGGTGATGTCCATGACGGTGTTGGCCGCGTCGACGTACAGCTGCTTGCGGGCCGTGTGCGTGGCGAGGACCGAGCCGTTGCCGGGCAGGGAGAGGCCGATGGCCTCGGTCAGGCAGTTCATCGAGTTGGCGGTGAACATGCCGGAACAGCTGCCGCAGGTCGGACAGGCGTTCTCCTCGATACGGAGGATGTCCTCGTCGGAGATCTTGTCGTTGACGGCGTCGGAGATCGCGTCGACCAGGTCGAGCGTGCGGACCGTGCCGTCGACGAGGGTCGCGCGGCCGGACTCCATCGGGCCGCCGGAGACGAAGACGGTGGGGATGTTCAGTCGCAGGGCCGCGTTGAGCATGCCCGGGGTGATCTTGTCGCAGTTGGAGATGCAGATCAGGGCATCGGCGCAGTGGGCCTCGACCATGTACTCCACCGAGTCCGCGATCAGGTCGCGGGAGGGGAGGCTGTAGAGCATGCCGCCGTGGCCCATCGCGATGCCGTCGTCGACCGCGATGGTGTTGAACTCGCGCGGGATGCCGCCGGCCTCGACGATCGCCTCGGAGACGATCCGGCCGACCGGCTGGAGGTGGGTGTGGCCCGGCACGAACTCCGTGAAGGAGTTGGCGACCGCGATGATCGGCTTGCGGCCGATGTCCGCACCGGGTACACCGGAGGCGCGCATAAGGGCGCGGGCGCCCGCCATGTTGCGGCCGTGGGTGACTGT
Organism: Streptomyces sp. NRRL B-3229; assembly: GCF_000719505.1. Lineage (NCBI taxonomy): Bacteria > Bacillati > Actinomycetota > Actinomycetes > Kitasatosporales > Streptomycetaceae > Streptomyces > Streptomyces sp. NRRL B-3229. Next base: position 10,886 of record NZ_JOGP01000020.1, read on the forward strand.
GCGGGACCTCAGCTCGGGCATCGTCGCTCGCTCCTTCAGAGACGTTCGTCAGAGTCGTCAGAGACGGTCTCAAGAGATTTCTGACTGCTACCGAGCGTACGCCGGTCATCCAGGGGTCGGGACAGGGTGTCCGGAATGCGGGACGGGAGTCTCGGGAATCACGCTCCCGTCAGATGCCCCTGCACCACCGGCGCCACCCGCGCGATGATCTGCTCCGGGTCCGCCGAGGCCAGCGGCTCCACCTTGATCACGTACCGGAGCATCGCCGTCCCGATGAGCTGCGCGGCGGCGAGTTCGGCGCGGAGCTCCGCGTCCGGCGCGTCGACCTGGGCCGCGATGCGGCGCAGCAGCTGGGAGGCGACCAGTCGGCGGAAGACGGCGGCCGCGGTCTCGTTGTTGACGGCGGAGCGGACGATCGCCAGCAGCGGGGTGCGGGTGGTCGGGTTCTCCCAGACGCCGAAGATGAAGCGGGTCAGCCGCTCGCCGACATCGTCCAGCGGCCCTTCCGCGACCGTGTCCGACGCGTTGAGGGCGGGCGCGAAGGCGACCTCGATCGAGGCCGCGAACACCTGCTCCTTGGTACCGAAGTAGTGGTGGACCAGCGCCGAGTCGACCCCGGCGGCCTTGGCGATCCCGCGCACCGAGGTCTTCTCGTAGCCCCGTTCGGAGAACTCCTCGCGGGCCGCGGCCAGGATCCGGTCGCGGGTGCCGGCCGCGTCCGAGTCCGTACGACGGGGTCGGCCGCGCTTCCGGGCCGTGCCGTCGCTCACGGCCGGGGCGCCCTCCGGGCCGCTCATCGCCGCGGCACCTTCACCGGCGAGGCGAGGTGGAGGCGGGTGAAGGCGAGGGCCTCGGCGAGGTCGGCCTCACGTTCGGCGCCGGACATCGCGCGGCGGGTGTTGACCTCGATGACGACATGGCCGTCGAAGCCGCTCAGCGCGAGGCGTTCCAGCAGCTCGGCGCAGGGCTGGCTGCCGCGGCCCGGGACCAGGTGCTCGTCCTTCGCGGAGCCCTTGCCGTCGGCGAGGTGGACGTGGCCGAGCCGGTCCCCCATCCGGTCGACCATCTGCATCGCGTCGGTCCGGGAGGTCGCCGCGTGGCTGAGGTCGATCGTGAAGTGCCGGTAGTCGTCCTTGGTGACGTCCCAGTCGGGGGCGTAGGCGAGCATCTCGCGGTCGCGGTAGCGCCAGGGGTACATGTTCTCGACGGCGAACCGTACGTCCGTCTCGTTCGCCATGCGCCAGATGCCGTCGACGAAGTCCCGGGCGTACTGGCGCTGCCAACGGAACGGCGGATGCACGACGACGGTGCTCGCGCCGAGCTTCTCCGCGGCGGCCCGGGCGCGCTGGAGCTTGACCCAGGGGTCCGTCGACCACACCCGCTGCGTGATGAGCAGACAGGGCGCGTGCACGGCGAGGATCGGTATGCCGTGGTAGTCGGAAAGGCGGCGCAGGGCCTCGATGTCCTGGCTGACCGGGTCGGTCCACACCATGACCTCTACGCCGTCGTAGCCGAGGCGTGCGGCGATCTCGAAGGCCGTCGCCGTCGACTCCGGGTAGACGGAGGCCGTCGAGAGGGCGACCTTCGCATCCGGGATCCGTACGACTGGTTCTGCCACGTCGGTCAGCCTACGGCGTCCGCCGGGGTGGGACGGGACGCCTATTCGCCGTTGTGGTGTTTGCCACGGAGGCGTGCACGGCGCCCTCGTGGTCGCTCGCGCCGGACCCGCGCCCCCTAAAGGCCCTGGGCCGACCCCATGTGGTCAAGTCGGCGCAGAATGACGCCTTCCCTGAGCGCCCAGGGGCATATGTCCACCGTTTCCACACCGAACAGGTCCATCGCCCCCTCGGCCACCAGCGCCCCCGCCAGGAGCTGGTTCGCCCTGCCCTCCGAGACGCCCGGCAGCTCCGCCCGCTGGTCCGTCGTCATGCCGGCCAGCCTCGGGACCCAGGCCTCCAGGGACTCCCGCTTCAGCTCGCGCTGGACGTAGAGGCCCTCGGCCGAGCGGGCCGCGCCGGCCAGGCGGGCCAGCTGCTTGAAGGTCTTGGACGTGGCGACGACGTGGTCGGGGGCGCCGAAGCGGGCGAACTCGCCGACCGTACGGGCGATCTGGGCGCGCACGTGCCGTCGCAGGGTCCGGATGGCGTCCGGGTCCGGGGGGTCGCCGGGGAGCCAGCCCGCGGTGAGGCGGCCAGCGCCGAGCGGCAGGGAGACGGCGGCGTCCGGTTCCTCGTCGATGCCGTAGGCGATCTCCAGGGAGCCGCCGCCGATGTCGAGGACCAGGAGCTTGCCCGCCGACCAGCCGAACCAGCGGCGGGCGGCGAGGAAGGTGAGGCGGGCCTCCTCGGCGCCGGAGAGCACCTGGAGTTCGACGCCGGTCTCGGCCCGCACGCGCGCGAGGACGTCGTCGGCGTTGCTCGCCTCGCGGACCGCGGAGGTGGCGAACGGGAGCAGGTCCTCGACGCCCTTGTCCTCGGCGGCCTGGAGCGCCTCCTTCACGACCGAGACGAGTTTCTCGACGCCCTCGGGGCCGATCGCACCGGCCTCGTCGAGGAGTTGGGCAAGGCGCAGCTCCGCCTTGTGCGAGTGCGCGGGCAGGGGGCGCGCACCGGGGTGTGCATCCACCACCAGCAGGTGCACCGTGTTCGATCCCACGTCGAGGACACCGAGTCTCATGTAGGGAACGCTACTGCCAGCTGGGCGTTCGACTGTCTCCGGAGGGGCTTCCGGCGACTTACCCTGGACGCGTGCCAAAGACGAAAAAGGTGAAGGACGACAAAGCGGCCACAACTGCCGACGGTTCTTCGCCGGTGAAGCCGGTAGCGCCGGCGGGGCGGTCGAAGCCGGCGAAGCTGTCGAAGAAGGCCAGGCAGGCTCTGGCGGCCGACGAGAAGGGACTCGACTTCGCGCGCGCGTGGGTGGAGTTCCCGGATCCGGCGGACGACGAGCAGGTCTTCCGCTGCGATCTGACATGGCTGACCTCTCGTTGGAACTGCATCTTCGGCAGCGGCTGCCAGGGCATCCAGGCGGGGCGCGCGGACGACGGGTGCTGCACGCTGGGTGCCCACTTCTCCGACGAGGACGACGAGAAGCGGGTCGCCGAGCATGTGGCGCGACTCACTCCGGACATCTGGCAGCACCACGACGAGGGCACGGCGAACGGCTGGGTCTCGGAGGACGAGGACGGCGACCGCCAGACCCGCCCCTTCCAGGGCTCCTGCATCTTCCAGAACCGGCCGGGCTTCGCGGGCGGCCAGGGCTGCTCGCTGCACATCCTGGCGCTGCGGGAGGGCCGGGAGCCGCTGGAGACCAAGCCGGACGTCTGCTGGCAGCTGCCGGTGCGGCGGACGTACGACTGGATCGACCGGCCCGACGACACCCGGGTGCTCCAGGTGTCGATCGGCGAGTACGACCGGCGCGGCTGGGGCCCGGGCGGCCATGACCTGCACTGGTGGTGCACCTCGGCGACCTCGGCCCACGGCGCGGGCGACCCGGTCTACGTGTCCTACCGGCCCGAGCTGATCGAGCTGATGGGCAAGGCGGGCTACGACCGTCTCGTCGAGCTGTGCGAGGAGCGCCTGGCGTCGCAGCTGCCGCTGCTGGCACCGCATCCGGCGGATCCCGCGGGTCCGACGAGTCCGGCGGTCTGAAGGGCCGGGGAGCCGGTGAGTCCCGCGGGTCCGGCGGTCTGAAGGGCCAGGGGGCCGGTGAGTCCCGCGGGTCCGGCGGTCTGAAGGACCAGGGGGCCGGTGAGTCCCGCGGGTCCGGCGGGCCGAGGGGCGGCCTCCGCCCGGCCGGGCCTGCCGGTCCGGCGCCGGGCACCGCGGGCGGCTCGGCGACCGCTCCGCGCCGGACATGCCCACCCGGCCGCCCAGTGACGACGGATGTGCCCACGTCGCCGTTCCCACCCAGCCGCCGCACGACGAGGAACATGCCCACGTCGCTGCCCCCATGCGGCCGCCGCACGACGGCCGATATGCCCACCCCGCCGCCCTACGACGTCGAAGGGCTCGGGTCGCCGTCCTCGCTGGGCGGTGGGGTCGAGTCCGGCGGGGACGGCTGGGACGGGTCGGTGGACGCGGTGGGCGTCGGGTCCGGTGACGGCGGGGGCTCGCTGCCGGTCGGCGGGGACGTGGGGTCGGTGGGGCTCGGGTCCGGGTCGGACGAGCCCGGGGGATCGCTCGGCGGCGTGGGGCGCGGTCCGGGGCCGGTCGGGGTGGGCGCGGTGCCGTAGCCGTGGATGGTGACGACGGCGCCGGCCGGTGAGATCGCCACGCGCGCGCTCCAGGGGCCGGACGGCTCGCGCAGATGGTCGACGTGCACCTTGATCGTCAACGACTGGCCGGGTTTCAGGGTTCCCGAGGAGTGGCTGAGGTAGAGCCAGGAGGCGCCGGTGGTGGCCGACCAGCGGACCGGGGCGGCGCCGTTCGCGGTGAGGGTGACCAGGGTGGTGTCGCCGTCGTTGTCGGCGGCCACCTCCAGCTGTCCGGCGCCCTTCCTGCCGGCGCCGGTGACGCTCACGACCTCCACGGAGACGTCGGGGCGGCCGTCCTTGGTGAAGCGGGGGCCGGGTTTCACGGACGCGTTGCCCGCGTTCTGGTAGCCGCCGCTCGCGCTCTCGCCGTCCAGGCTGCCGGGGCCGTGCGCCTCGCTGGCGCTGGCGGAGTGACCGTCGGCGCCCTCGCCGGGGCCTCCCCGGTACGCGGCCCACAGGGCGAGCACGGGCGCGGCGACCACGGTCGCGACGACGGTCGTGGTGACGGCACGCGCGCGCAGGCGGTCGCGGCGGGCGGCGCGGTCCTTGGGGTCCATCGGAAAGCCGCGCCGGTCGAAACGGGGCACGCCGGCACCACGCGCGCGTGCAGGGTGCGCGAGCGCCATGTGCAGGGCCGCGCGCGGGGCCTCGAGGACGGGCAGTTCGGCGGGCGTGGTCATGGCGCCGGGCCAGCGGCCGGGGATCGCGCGTTCGGCGCTGCGGCGGCAGCGTGGGCAGTCGTCGACATGGCGGACGAGTTCACGGCGCAGGGCGGAGCTGAGCACGAACTGGTTGTCGCCGGTGAGCCGGGCCACGCTCGGGCAGTCGCCGGTCTCGACGACGGCGAGGGCCGCGCGGGTGCGCTCGACCTCGCAGGCGGCGGAGGCCAGCAGTTCGCGGGCGCCGGCAAGGTCCATGCCGAGGACGGCGGCGACCTCGTGGGCGGCGAGGTGGTGCCGCACGGCGAGTTCGAGCGCCTCGCGCTGCTCGGGGGTGGTGCCGGCCGCCTCCGGCCAGGCCAGCTGGGCGAGTTCGCGGCGCCGCTCCGCCAGGACGTCCTCGGCGACCGGGGTTTCGGCGGCCTTCGTGGAGGCTCCGTGGCGCCCGGCCGCGTGGGTGGCCTGACGTTTCTGCTTGGCCTCGGCCAGCTTGCGCAGACAGGCCCAGCGGGCCAGCGCGTACAGCCAGGCCCGGCGGTCGCCGGCCGCGTCGGGGCCGCCGCGCTTCTCGGCGAGCGCGAGGACGTCGCCGAGGGCGGCGGTCGCCGCGTCGTGTTCGCACAGCACCGACAGGCAGTAGGTGAACAGGCCGTCCAGGTACGGCTCGTAGCGCCCGGGCGGCCGCTGCGCCAGCGTGCGCGCGGCACCGCGGTCGCGCTCCTCCCGTTGCGCCCGGTGTGCGCCGGTGGTGCGGGTCGAGGTCTCCGGAGTGCTGCTCATCATCCGTGGACCGTAGGGCGCGAAAGATGGCCCCTTCCTGCACCTTGAGGAGTTTTACTCCGTACGGGTGAAACGATCCCTCAATAGGGGACAGGAACCTCGGATTCCATGGCTCGTTCCCGGCGTGACATGGCCGGTTCCCGTACCGGGAGGCCGGTCGGGCGGCGCGGAGTGCTCGTGCCGCCGGTGGCGCGGACCGTGTTGTCAGTGGCGGCGGACCACGTTGTCAGTGGCGGCGGTTACGGTTCGTGCATGGCCACCCGTACGAAGTCCGCCAAGGAGCGTCCGTCCTATCGCTGCACCGAGTGCGGCTGGCAGACGGCCAAATGGCTCGGCCGCTGCCCCGAGTGCCAGGCCTGGGGCACGATCGAGGAGTACGGCGCGCCCGCGGTCCGTACGACGACACCCGGCCGGGTCACCACCTCCGCCGTGCCCATCGGCCAGGTGGACGGCCGTCAGGCCACCGCCCGCTCCACCGGTGTGCCCGAGCTGGACCGGGTGCTCGGCGGCGGCCTGGTGCCCGGCGCCGTGGTGCTGCTCGCGGGCGAGCCCGGCGTCGGCAAGTCCACGCTGCTGCTGGACGTGGCGGCCAAGTCGGCGAGCGACGAGCACCGCACGCTCTATGTGACCGGCGAGGAGTCCGCGAGCCAGGTCCGGCTGCGCGCCGACCGCATCGGCGCGATCGACGACCACCTGTATCTCGCCGCCGAGACCGACCTGTCCGCGGTCCTCGGGCATCTGGACGCGGTGAAGCCGTCGCTGCTGATCCTCGACTCGGTGCAGACCGTGGCCTCGCCGGAGATCGACGGCGCCCCCGGTGGCATGGCCCAGGTGCGTGAGGTGGCCGGGGCGCTGATCCGGGCCTCCAAGGAGCGCGGGATGTCCACCCTCCTGGTGGGCCATGTCACCAAGGACGGCGCGATCGCCGGACCGCGGCTCCTCGAACACCTCGTGGACGTGGTCCTGAGCTTCGAGGGCGACCGGCACGCGCGCCTCCGGCTCGTACGGGGCGTCAAGAACCGCTACGGCGCCACCGACGAGGTCGGCTGCTTCGAGCTGCACGACGAGGGCATCACGGGCCTCACCGACCCAAGCGGACTTTTCCTGACACGTCGTGACGAACCGGTCCCCGGCACCTGTCTCACCGTCACCCTGGAGGGCCGCCGCCCCCTGGTGGCCGAAGTGCAGGCGCTCACCGTCGACTCGCAGATCCCCTCCCCCCGGCGCACCACCTCCGGGCTGGAGACCTCCCGGGTCTCGATGATGCTCGCCGTCCTGGAGCAGCGCGGCCGGATCAGCGCGCTCGGCAAGCGGGACATCTACTCGGCCACGGTCGGCGGGGTAAAGCTTTCGGAACCCGCCGCCGACCTGGCGGTCGCTCTCGCCCTGGCCTCCGCGGCCAGCGACACCCCGCTGCCCAAGAACCTCGTCGCGATCGGCGAAGTGGGCCTCGCGGGCGAGGTCAGACGGGTCACCGGCGTCCAGCGCAGGCTCTCCGAGGCACACCGTCTGGGCTTCACGCACGCACTCGTACCGGTCGATCCGGGCAAGGTCCCGCCCGGCATGAAGGTCCTGGAAGTCGCGGACATAGGGGACGCCCTGAGGGTCCTTCCGCGCTCGCGTCGGCGAGAGGCCCCACAGGACGCGGAGGACCGCCGGTAGACTTTGCCCTGGTCTCGCCCGTCCGTACGAACCGAATGTGCGACACGGGAGCGCCCCAGACCCGCGACCGGAGGAGAGCAGTGGCAGCCAACGACCGGGCAGCAGCTCCCGGAAAGTCCGGTGGGAGTGCCGGTTCCGATGGCCTGATGCGCGCCTCCCTGAGCGCCGTGGCCCCCGGCACCGCCCTGCGCGACGGCCTCGAGCGGGTGCTGCGCGGCAACACCGGCGGCCTCATCGTGCTCGGCTTCGACAAGACGGTCGAGACGATGTGCACGGGCGGTTTCGTCCTGGACGTCGAGTTCGCCGCCACGCGCCTGCGTGAGCTGTGCAAGCTGGACGGCGGGATCGTGCTCTCGTCGGACCTGTCGAAGATCCTGCGGGCCGGTGTGCAGTTCGTGCCGGACGCCACGATCCCGACGGAGGAGACCGGCACCCGGCACCGCACCGCGGACCGGGTGAGCAAGCAGGTCGGCTTCCCGGTGGTCTCCGTCTCCCAGTCGATGCGCCTGATCGCCCTGTACGTGGACGGCCAGCGCCGGGTCCTGGAGGACTCGGCGGCGATCCTGTCCCGCGCGAACCAGGCGCTGGCGACCCTGGAGCGCTACAAGCTGCGCCTGGACGAGGTCGCCGGCACCCTCTCCGCGCTGGAGATCGAGGACCTGGTGACGGTCCGGGACGTCTCGGCGGTGGCCCAGCGCCTGGAGATGGTCCGCCGTATCGCCACCGAGATCGCCGAGTACGTCGTCGAACTCGGCACCGACGGCCGCCTCCTGGCCCTCCAGCTCGACGAGCTGATCGCGGGCGTGGAGCCGGAACGCGAACTGGTCGTGCGGGACTACGTCCCCGAGCCCACCGCGAAGCGCTCCCGCACGGTCGACGAGGCCCTGTACGAACTGAACGTGCTGTCCCACGCGGAGCTCCTCGAACTCACCACCGTGGCCCGCGCCCTCGGCTACACCGGCTCCCCCGAGTCCCTGGACTCGGCGGTCTCCCCCCGCGGCTTCCGTCTGCTGGCCAAGGTCCCCCGCCTGCCCGGCGCGATCATCGACCGCCTGGTGGAGCACTTCGGCGGCCTCCAGAAGCTCCTCGCGGCCAGCGTGGACGACCTTCAGACGGTCGACGGAGTGGGCGAGGCCAGGGCGCGGAGCGTCCGCGAGGGCCTGTCGCGGCTCGCGGAGAGCTCGATCCTGGAGCGGTACGTCTAGGCACGCTCTTCGCCGACCAGGCGTGCCGCGCGCCACACGCGGCACGCCTCACGCCGTACGCCGTGCAGGAGACTCCCCGCGGGATTCCGGGGGGTCTCAGTCGTTCTCCAGCACGAACGAGGCCTGAACGGTGGGATATCCGGGCTTCTTCACCTCGACCAGGTACGTCCCGGCGCCCGCGGAACCGGCCGGAGGGGTCGCGCACTGCGGGGCGCTCGGCTTGCGGTCCCACTTCACGGTGTAGGTGATGCTGCTGCCCGCGGGCGCCCGGAAGACGAGGTTGCCCGCGGTCTTCGGGCAGTCGGCGGACGACCAGTACGTGTCGTCCGAGTCGGCCTGAGTGATCGTCAGCACCGCGTTCTTCGGGCCCAGATCGACCTTGCAGTCGCCGCCGGAGGAGTTGGTCGCGGTGAGCAGCAGCGTGGGCGTCTGACCGGGCTCGTAGGCGTTGCGCTGGCTGCGGACGCTCAACTTCAGCGATCCAGTGGTGCAGTTGGGGAGTCCCGACCCGGCCGGGAGGGTGTCGCCCTGGCCCACGCCGGAGCCCACGGCACCGCCCCCGGAGGCTCCCGCGCCGTCCGTACCACCGGAACCGCCGGCGTCGGAGCCACCCGCGCCGCCGGAGCCCCCGTTGCCCACGTCGGAGCCGTCACCAGCGCCGCCGCCGCTTCCCGCACCGCCGGAAGTGTCTCCGCCGGTCGTCGACTCGTCGCGGCCGCCCGGGGCTTGACTGATCGCGGGCCCGGAGCCGGACGGTCCGGGGCTGATCGTCGAGGGGGTGGGATTCTTGCCGTTGGACCCGTCGGCGCCGTTCTTGTCACCCCCACCGCCGCCGAAGCTGACGATCCACGCGATCAGCAGCGCCAGCACGGCGAGGACGGACAGCATGACGGCCCTCCGTCGCCAGTAGATGGAGGAGGGAAGCGGCCCGACCGGATTGCGCAGAGATCCCACGGCGCAAACTGTACGAGAGATCAGTGGGTTCGCCGCTCTCACCCGCCGCCCCACGCCACAACTTTTCCGGATCATCATTCCGGCAACTCCCGTTCCAGGGGCGGCTTTCGCCAGGCGTGACACGTTTCGACGGCGGAGTGTGACCGAACGGGCCTCCTGCCTACGGTGCGTGACCGCACAGGTCCCCCCGGGCGGGTGACGACCCGGGGTCGGGACGTGGACGGACGGCGTGTTCGCGATCGTGTTCCTTGCACCTCTGGCCACGGCTGCTCCCCTGTACCGGATCCGTCCGACCCGGCCCCGCAGAACACCCGTCCGCCCGCTCCGGCATGGCAGGATCGGAAGGCCATGACTGCGCCCACGAAGCCCTCGCCCAGCCGCCCCGCCGCCGACAACACCGGCCCTGCTCCCGCCGACGAGACCGCCACCCCTCCCGCCGACACCGCCGGAACCCCTCTCGCCGACACCGCAGGCACTCCTCGCGGAGAGGACCTGCACGCCCCCGTCATCGACTGGTTCGACGAGCACGCCCGGGATCTGCCCTGGCGGCGCCCGGAGGCCGGCCCCTGGGGTGTGATGGTCAGCGAGTTCATGCTCCAGCAGACGCCGGTGAGCCGGGTGCTGCCCGTCTACGAGCAGTGGCTGGCCCGCTGGCCACGCCCCGCCGACCTGGCCCAGGAGGCACCCGGCGAGGCCGTGCGCGCCTGGGGGCGGCTCGGCTATCCGCGCCGGGCGCTGCGGCTGCACGGTGCCGCGGTCGCCATAACGGAGCGGCACGGCGGGGACGTGCCGACGGACCACGCGCAGCTGCTGGCACTGCCCGGGATCGGCGAGTACACGGCCGCCGCCGTCGCCTCCTTCGCGTACGGGCAGCGGCACGCGGTGCTGGACACCAATGTGCGGCGGGTGTTCGCCCGGGCGGTGACCGGCGTGCAGTACCCGCCGAACGCGACCACCGCCGCCGAGCGCAAGCTCGCCCGCGCGCTGCTGCCGCAGGACGAGGCCACGGCCGCCCGCTGGGCCGCCGCATCCATGGAGCTGGGCGCGCTCGTGTGCACGGCCAAGAACGAGACCTGTGGGCGCTGCCCCATCGCCGCGCAGTGCGCCTGGCGGCTCGGGGGCAAGCCCGCGCACGACGGGCCGGCACGGCGCGGGCAGACGTACGCCGGTACCGACCGCCAGGTGCGTGGCAAGCTGCTCGCCGTGCTGCGGGAGGCCCACGCGCCTGTCCCGCAGGCGGTCCTCGACCGGGTCTGGCACGAGCCGGTGCAGCGGGCACGGGCGCTGGACGGACTGGTCGCCGATGGGCTCGTTGAGCCCCTCGCGGGTGGTTTGTATCGGCTGCCGTTGACATAGACGACGACGGAAGAACCGACATAGCGGTGTGAACCGGCGCAATCAACCGCGCCGGTTTACCCCTTTTCGGCTTCCGTTACACAACCGACGGACAGCCGATTGCCAGCCGCGCGCTGCTTCGCACAGCCCCGTGACAACCGCTCCGTAGCTTCATCTGCGTGGCCCGGCGAGACCGGGCCGCAGACCACGAGGGACACACGGGGAAAGCAGGAGGCGGTCGACATGGCGCAGGGCGAGGTGCTCGAGTTCGAGGAGTACGTCCGCACCCGGCAGGACGCGCTGCTGCGCAGCGCACGCCGGCTGGTCCCGGACCCGGTCGACGCGCAGGACCTGCTCCAGACGGCGCTCGTACGGACGTACGGCCGCTGGGAGACCATCGAGGACAAGCGGCTCGCGGACGCCTACCTGCGCCGGGTGATGATCAACACCCGCACGGAGTGGTGGCGGGCGCGCAAGCTGGACGAGGTGCCCACCGAGCAGCTCCCGGACGCCTCGGTCGACGACTCCACCGAGCAGCACGCGGACCGCGCCCTGCTGATGGACGTCATGAAGGTGCTCGCCCCCAAGCAGCGCAGTGTCGTCGTGCTGCGACACTGGGAGCAGATGTCCACGGAGGAGACGGCCGCCGCCCTCGGCATGTCGGTGGGAACGGTCAAGAGCACGCTGCACCGGGCGCTCGCCCGGCTCCGCGAGGAGCTGGAGGCCCGCGACCTGGACGCACGCGCGCTGGAGCGTGAGGAGCGGGAGCGTTGCACGGCGGCCTGACCGAACCCGGGCCCCCCGGACCGGACCCCGCTCCGGTCCGGGGGATTCTCCAGGCGGCGAGCACGGCAGTGGCCGTGCTCGCCGCCCTTGCCCTGTTCGTCTCCGCCTGCGCCACCGGCGGCACCGGCACCCGCGACGAGGGCCCGGCGCAAGCGGTCGCGGGGAACCGCGAGCGGTCCTCGGCCGTGCCGTCCCTCGTGTCCTCGCCGCGCCTGGACCGCACCTCCGCGGTCGCCCTCCTCAAGTCGGACCCGAAGGTCTCCGAGGCGGTCAAGCGCGACCTGAAGCCGTGTGTCGCCGACGAGTACCCGGTCGACCTCTCCTACGGCGACCTGACCGGCGGCTCGGCCGACGACGTCGTCGTCAACGTCGTGACCTGTGCCGATCTGGTGGGTGTCGGTTCGTACGTGTACCGGGAGGAAAACGGTTCGTACCAGAATGTCTTCCAGGCCGAGGAACCCCCGGTCTACGCCGAGATCGACCGCGGCGACCTGGTGGTGACCAAGCAGGTGTACGAGAAGGGCGACCCCGTGTCGGCCCCGTCCGGCGAGAACGTGATCACCTACCGCTGGGTCGCCGGGAAGTTCGCCACGGTGTACAGGACGCACAGCGACTACAGCAGCGTGGTCGGCACGGGCGGGACGCCGACGCCGGACAACTGAGTCCCGCACAGGTGAACCGATCGGACCTCCCGGAACGATTACTTAGTGACCGTCACGACCCCGAAGAGTGAGAGCACCCGGATGGCAGACCAGACCCACGTGCTGTTCGTCGAGGACGACGACGTCATCCGCGAGGCCACCCAGCTCGCCCTGGAGCGGGACGGCTTCGCGGTCACCGCCATGCCCGACGGACTGTCCGGCCTGGAGGCGTTCCGGGCCGACCGCCCCGACATCGCCCTGCTGGACGTCATGGTCCCGGGCCTGGACGGGGTCAGCCTGTGCCGTCGTATCCGCGACGAGTCCACCGTGCCGGTGATCATGCTGTCGGCGCGGGCCGACTCCATCGACGTGGTGCTGGGCCTGGAGGCGGGCGCCGACGACTACGTGACCAAGCCGTTCGACGGCGCCGTCCTGGTCGCCAGGATCCGCGCGGTGCTGCGCCGCTTCGGGCACGCCGGCGGCGCCGACCGGGGCGAGGAGAGCGCGGCCCCCGACGCCGGGGGCGTGCTGACCTTCGGCGAGCTGGAGATCGACACCGAGGGCATGGAGGTGCGCCGGGGCGGACAGCCGGTGGGCCTCACGCCGACCGAGATGCGGCTGCTCCTGGAGTTCTCCTCCGCGCCCGGCACCGTGCTCTCCCGCGACAAGCTCCTGGAGCGCGTGTGGGACTACGGCTGGGGCGGCGACACCCGGGTCGTCGACGTCCACGTGCAGCGGCTGCGGACGAAGATCGGCCAGGACCGGATCGAGACGGTCCGCGGCTTCGGCTACAAGTTGAAGGCCTGAGCGGGGGGCCTGGGCATGCGGGGGATCCTTCGGAGCCCGGTGACGGAGCGCGTGGTGATGCGGACAGGGCTGAGATGGAAGCTCAGTGCGGCCATCGCGCTGGTCGGCGCGCTGGTGGCGGTCGCGCTCAGCCTGGTCGTGCACAACGCGGCGCGGGTCTCCATGCTGGACAACGCGCGCGACCTGGCCGACGAACGGATCCGGATCGCGCAGCGCAACTACGAGCTGACCGGCAAGCCGAACTTCCCCAGCATCGCGGTCGACGACCGGCATCTGCCGCCGCCGCTGCGCAGGAAGGTCGAGGCGGGCCGCCGGGCGACCTTCGTCTCCGACCGGCCCGACCGGGGGCCCGACATCTGGGCGGCCGTCCCGGTCAAGGGCGGGCATGTGCTGTCCCTGCACACCGGGTTCACCGACCGCAGCACCGACATCCTGAAGGACCTCGACCAGGCGCTGGTGATCGGCTCCATCGCGGTGGTCCTCGGCGGCAGCGCGCTCGGCGTGCTCATCGGCGGGCAGCTGTCCCGGCGGCTGCGGAAGGCGGCGGCCGCCGCGAACCAGATGGCCAAGGGCGAGACCGACGTACGGGTCCGGGACGCGATCGGCGGGGTCGTCCAGGACGAGACCGACGACCTCGCGAGCGCGGTGGACGCCATGGCGGACGCGCTCCAGCAGCGGCTGGAGGCGGAGCGCCGGGTCACGGCGGACATCGCGCACGAGCTGCGGACGCCGGTGACGGGCCTGCTGACGGCGGCGGAACTGCTGCCGCCCGGCCGGCCCACCGAGCTGGTCCTGGACCGGGCGAAGGCCATGCGCACCCTGGTGGAGGACGTCCTGGAGGTGGCCCGCCTCGACGGCGCCTCCGAGCGCGCCGAGCTCCAGGACATCCTGCTCGGCGAGTTCGTCGCCCGGCGGGTGGCGGCAAAGGACCCGGAGATCGAGGTACGGGTGGTGCACGAGTCGGAGGTCACCACCGACCCGCGCCGCCTGGAACGCGTCCTGTTCAACCTCCTCGCCAACGCCGCACGGCACGGCAAGCCGCCGATCCAGGTCACCGTCGAGGGCCGCGTGATCCGCGTCCGCGACCACGGCCCGGGCTTCCCCGAGGACCTCCTCGCCGACGGCCCGAGCCGCTTCCGCACGGGCAGCGCGGACCGGGCGGGCCACGGCCACGGGCTGGGTCTGACCATCGCGGCGGGCCAGGCCCGGGTCCTCGGCGCCCGTCTGACCTTCCGCAACGTCCGCCCCGCCGGGGCGCCGGACGAGATCCCCTCGGAGGGCGCGGTGGCGGTCCTGTGGCTCCCGGAGCACGCGCCCACGGCGACGGGGAGCCATCCGCTGCTGCCCTGACCTGCGGGGCCGTGGGCTCGGTCAGCTGGTCCCGGTGCGGGGCCGTCGGCCCGGTCAGCTGGTCCCGGTGCGGGGCCGTCGGCCCGGTCAGCTGGTCCCGGTGCGGGGCCGGGCATGGTGAAGGCCCCCGGGGCGGACACCATCCGGGGGCCTTCGGTTCAACAGGGTCGGGCTGTGCGGGTCAGGTCAGCGTGGGGCCGTACGGGTCAGACCTCGACCAGCGGAGCCGGTGCCGCGTCCTCCGTCGGCTTCTGCGGGCCCGCGCCCTTCAGCGGGACCTCCTTGACGAACACCGCCGCCACCAGCGCGAGCACGGCCACGATCGAGCCGAGCAGGAACGCCGAGTGGGTGCCGGCCGAGACGGCGTACTGGTACGCCTCCCGCGCCGCCGCCGGCAGCTTCGCCAGGCTCGCCGCGTCGAGCTGCGCGGACTGCTCGGTCACCTTGGAGCCCAGCGCACCGGCCCGCTCGGACATGACGTCCTGGACCCGGTTGTTGAACAGCGCGCCCATGATGGCGACACCGAAGGACGAGCCGAGCGTACGGAACAGGGTGGTGGAGGAGGACGCGACGCCCATGTCCTTCATCTCCACGCTGTTCTGCGCGACCAGCATGGTGATCTGCATCAGGCAGCCCATGCCGAACCCGACCACGGCCATGAACACACCGGAGGTGAACCGCGAGGTCCCGGTGTCCATCGTGGACAGCAGGTACAGCCCGACGACCATCAGGACGCTGCCGACCACCGGGAAGACGTAGTAGCGCCCGGTGCTGGTGGTGACCCGGCCCGCGACCATCGAGGTCACCAGCATCGCGCCGAGCATCGGCAGAAGCAGCAGCCCGGAGTTGGTCGCGGAGGCCCCCTGCACCGACTGCTGGTACAGCGGCAGGAACAGGGTCGCGCCGAACATCACGAAGCCGGTGATGAAGCCGATGAGCGACATCAGCGTGAAGTTGCGGCTGCGGAAGATGTGCAGCGGCACGATCGGCTCGGCCGCCTTGGTCTGCCAGAACACGAACCCGATGAGCGCGGCGACGCCGATGCCGATCAGCTCCATGATCCGCGCGGAGGTCCAGGCGTACTCGGTACCGCCCCAGGTGGTGACGAGCACGATGGAGGTGATGCCTACGGTCAGCAGGACCACGCCGAGGTAGTCGATGCCCGCCTTGGACCGCTTCTTCGGCAGGTGCAGCACGACGCTGATGAGGCCGAGGGCGACCACGCCGAGCGGCAGGTTGATGTAGAAGGACCAGCGCCAGCCCCAGTTGTCGGTGATCGTGCCGCCGACCAGCGGGCCGCCGATCATCGCGAGCGCCATGACGCCGGCCATCATGCCCTGGTACTTGCCCCGCTCCCGGGGCGGGATCAGGTCACCGATGATCGCCATGACACCGACCATCAGACCACCGGCGCCGAGGCCCTGCACGGCCCGGAACCCGATGAGCTGGCCCATGTCCTGGGCCATGCCGCTGAGCGCGGAGCCGATCAGGAAGATCACGATCGAGGTCATGAAGGTGGCCTTGCGGCCGTACATGTCACCGAGCTTGCCCCAGATCGGGGTCGCGGCGGCCGTCGCCAGCGTGTACGCCGTCACCACCCAGGACAGGTGCTCGAGGCCGCCGAGCTCACCGACGATCGTCGGCATCGCGGTGCCCACGATCATGTTGTCGAGCATCGCGAGCATCATGGTGATCATCAGCGCGAGCAGGACGACCCGTACGCTGCGCTGCTTGGCCGGCTCCTTGTCCGGTTCCGTCTCGACCGTCTGTGTGTCCGCCATCGTTTCCACTCCCCTGAAGCTTCCGCGTACTTCCCCCGCCGGGGCACTTACTTGCCGCCCGGCTAGTTGTCTACACTGGGGAAGGTAGACGTCTTACTAGCCGGGCGTCAAGTAAGTTTCATGGAAAGCCGAGAGGCATGAGGATGGGCGGCACGATGGACCGCACGAAGCAGCAGCGCCGCGGCAACACGCGCCAGCGCATCCAGGACGTGGCCCTCGAACTCTTCGCCGAGCAGGGGTACGAGAAGACGTCCCTGCGGGAGATCGCCGAGCACCTGGACGTCACCAAGGCCGCGCTGTACTACCACTTCAAGACCAAGGAAGAGATCCTCGTCAGCGTCTACGACGACCTGACGCAGCCGATCCTCGACCTGATCGAGTGGGGCAGGCAGCAGCCCCACACGCTGGAGACCAAGCAGGAGATCATCCGGCGCTACAGCGACACCCTGGCCGGGGCGACTCCGCTGTTCCGGTTCATGCAGGAGAACCAGGCGACGGTCCGGGAACTGCGCATCGGCGAGACCTTCAAGGAGCGCATGAAGGGGCTGCGCGAGATCGTCGTCGACCCGGACGCCGACCTGGTCGCCCAGGTCCGTTCCGTCAGCGCGCTCTTCACCCTGCACGCGGGGATGTTCCTCCTCCAGGACCTGGACGGCGACCAGGAGTCCAAGCGCAAGGCGGTCCTGGAGGTGGCCACGGACCTGATCACCCAGGCCCACGGGGGCGGCGCCGACGAGTAGCCCCGGGGCAGCCGGAACGCTGCTGGACGCGGGGCGGCCAGGACGCTGCCGTACGCGCGGCGGCCGGGAAGCCGCCGTACGCGGGGCGGCCGGGACGACGCCTCAGACCTTCACACCCTTGGCCCGGAGGAAGGCCACCGGGTCTATCGCCGAGCCGTAGTTCGCCGTCGTACGGATCTCGAAGTGCAGGTGCGGGCCGCTGGAGTTGCCGGTGTTGCCGGAGAGGGCGATCCGCTGGCCGGTCTTGACGACCTGGCCGACCTTGACGCTGATCCGCGAGAGGTGGGCGTACTGCGAGTACGTCCGGTTGCCGTGCTTGATCACGATGGCGTTGCCGTAGGCGGACCCGTCACCGGCGCCGCCGGGGCCCGCCTTCACGACGGTCCCGCCGTGCGCGGCGACGACTTTCGTCCCGCTCGGCACCGCGAAGTCCTGCCCGCTGTGGGTGGACTGCCACATGCCGCCGGCCTGCGCGAAGGTCGCGCTGAGCTTGTACTTCTTGACCGGGTCGACCCAGGAGGGCTTGGCCGCGGCCGAGGCGACTCCGGCTCCGAGCACGGCCGACGCACCCACGGACGCGGCCAGGACGGCCACCCGGGCACGGAGCAGGGTCGTACGGGAGGAGCGGGGGGAGACGCGCTGGAACATCAGGAACCTCGGGGGATCGGGGAAAACGGAAAGGCATTGGTAACCCCGAGGCCCGCACACCCCAAAACCAGCCATCTACGACGGTTCGTAGTAATAAGTCCAGACATTGGCGACTTATACGCCTCGCTCCTGCACCTCTTACCACTAATCCCCCTAGTAACGGACAAATCGCCTGTGCGTCATGTCACCGGAGACGCCATTTCAAACCCCTGCCGATGTGACGCCCATCTCTGGCTACTTACCGCTGGTAACCCTACGGTTCCCCTCGCGTCACCCTCGCCCCGCACCATGCACCGGACAACGGCTTACGGACGTGAGAGGACCCCCACCGATATGAGCAGCAGACGCCCCTGGGCTCGCCACACCGCTGTCGGCGCCGTCGCCGCGGCTGCCCTGGTCGCCCTGGCCGTACCCGCCGAGGCCGCCACGACGTCGACCACGAGCCAGAGCACCTCCACGACCGCCACGGCTGCCGCCGCCAAGGTCGACTACGCCACCTGGCAGGCCGACTGCCAGGCCGTGATGGACCAGGCCCTGCCGTACCTGAAGGACCGTATCGCCGCGACGAAGCCCGGCGAGAAGCAGGCGATCGTGCTCGACATCGACAACACCGCCCTGGAGAGCGACTTCGGCTTCAGTTACCCCTCGCCTGCCAACAAGCCCGTCCTGAACGTCGCGAAGTACGCCCAGGAGCACGGCGTCTCCCTGTTCTTCGTGACCGCCCGCCCCGACATCATCGGCTCGGTGACCGACTACAACCTCAAGCAGGTCGGCTACCAGGTGAGCGGCCTCTACGTCCGCAACTTCATCGACCTCTTCAAGGACGTCGCCACCTACAAGACGGCCAAGCGCGTCGACGTCGAGAACAAGGGCTACACGATCATCGCGAACATCGGGAACAGCGCCACCGACCTGTCGGGCGGTCACGCCGAGAAGACCTTCAAACTCCCGGACTACGACGGCCAGTTGTCCTGATCCACGGCTGCCCGGTTAGGCTCCGTCCGCGCACTGGCACACACGGGGGTGGCGGATGGAGCCCGCGGTACTCGGCAGCAAGCTGGCGTCCGCTCTGGTCGGTCAACTGGTACGGAAGCTCTTCCGGCCCGACGGCCCGGGCGCCGGCCTGGTCGACAGACCGGTCCGGCTCTCGGCGCTGGTCTCCTTCCGCGGCGAGAAGCGCACCCTGGGCGAGAAGGAGGTCCGCGCCCTCGCCGACGGCATGGTCCGCGCGGCCACGGACTCCCCCGGCGAACCTCCCTTCCCGGCCGACGAGGAAGCGGCCGTCGCCGACGCTCTGACAGCCCGACTGCTGGCCCTGGGCGACCTGGAGATGGACGACGTACAGGCGGTCGGCCTCGGCCACCGGGAACTGGCGCGCGTCCTCGCCCGCGCGGCCCCCTCTCCCGCCGGCCTGTCCACGGACGCCGGGTACTTCCTCGACTCGGCGACCGAGTGGGCCTGCCTCCAGATCCTGGAGTTCTTCACCCGCAGGTCCACCTTCGTGGCCCGCACCCTCGTCGAGCAGACCCGGTCCCAGGCCGAACTCATCGCGAAAACAGACGAGTTGCTCGCCCGCACCCCCCGCCCCGGTGCCGTGGACCGCGACTTCGAACGCCGCTATCTCCCGCACGTGGCCGACCGCCACCGCCACATCACCATCTACGGCATCGACCTGCGCGACTCCCCCGACCGCTGGCCCCTCGAAGTGGCGTACCTCAGCCTGGAGGCGACCACGACGGAGGAGAGCCCCCTCACCGAGGAACACCCCGGAGGCCCGCTGACGCTGCGAGTCCCCGCCGAGGAAGCCCTGCTCGCCCAGAACCGGGTACTGCTGCGCGGCGACGCGGGCTCCGGCAAGACCACCCTCGTGCAGTGGCTGGCGGTCACCGCGGCCCAGGACGGCAGCGGAGTGCCGTACGTCCTGCCCCTGCGCACCCTGATCCGCGCGGGGTCCCTCCCCTCCCCCGCCGACTTCCTGGCCGCCGTGAGCTGCCCCCTGACCCCGCCGGAGGGCTGGACGGAACGCGTCCTGACGGCGGGCCGCGGCCTGGTCCTCGTCGACGGCCTGGACGAGATCCCCGCCGCCGACCGCCACCGCACCCGCGACTGGCTCCTGTCCCTCATCCGCGCCTACCCCGGCAACCGCTGGCTCCTGACGTCCCGCCCGACCGCCGTCCGCCCCGACTGGCTCGCCGCCGAGGGCTTCGGCGAGCTCACCCTGGCCCCCATGCGCCGCCCGGACGTGGCGACCTTCGTCCACCGCTGGCACACCGCGGCCGGGGCCCCCGAGTACGAGACCCCGCTCCTGGACTCCCTGCGCACCAAACGGGACCTGGCCCGCCTGGCCACCAACCCCCTGATGTGCGGCCTGATCTGCGCCCTGCACCGCGAACGGCGGGGCTATCTCCCCACGGGCCGCAAGGAGTTGTACGACGCCGCCCTCACCATGCTGCTCGCGCGCCGCGACCGGGAGCGGGGCCTGGAGCAGGAACTGGGCGAGGAGACCCAGCTGGAGCTGATCCAACGCCTCGCGTACGCGCTGGTGCTGAGCGGGCGCACCGAGATGGAGGTGGAGACCGCCGAGTCGATCGTGGACCGCTGCCTGCCCGCCGTCGGCCTGCGGGGCCCCGCCGGCGCGGTCCTGCACGACCTGCTCCTGCGCAGCGGCCTGCTCCGCCAACCCGCCGACGGCGTCGTGGACTTCGTCCACCGCACCTTCCAGGACTACCTGGGCGCCCGCTACGCCGTGGAGGAGGGCCACCTCGACGTCCTCGCCGGCCGCGCGGACGACACCCAGTGGGAGGACGTCATCCGCATGGCGGTGGCCCACGCCCGCCCCCGCGAACGGGCCTCTCTCATACGGCAACTGCTCGCCAGGGACGTCCCCCGGCTGACGTTGCTCGCACTGGCCTGTCTGGAGCACGCCCCGGCGCTGGACGCGGCGGTGCGGGCGGAGGTGGAGCAGCGGGCGGCGGCCCTGATCCCGCCGGCCTCGAAAGAGGACGCGAGGGCTCTGGCGGAGGCCGGTCCACTGGTGCTGGAGCTGCTTCCGGGGCCGCAGGGTCTGTCGGCCGAGCAGGCCCGGAACGTCACGATCACCGCCTCGCTGCTCGCCGCCGAGGAGCCCGCGGGCGCCCTCGCGGTCCTGCGGCGGTTCCGCGAGCACCCGGACCTCGGGGTCCGCCGACAGCTCGCGGGGACCTGGAGCCGCTTCGACACCGTCGAGTACGCCTCGGAGGTGCTGGACCAACTGCCCCGCCCCGGCCTCTACCTCGGCTGCGAGTCCCCCGGACAGCGGGCCGCGCTGGCAGGCATGCGGCCCTGGGCCGGCCTCGCCTTCATCGGCGAGCACGCACCGCAGGCGATCCTCGCCGCCGTACCGCAGCCGTCGGACGTCACCCTCCTCGACCTGCGCGACAACCCCCTGGTCACGGACCTGGGCGCGCTGCTGCCCTTCGGGTCCCTGAGCAACCTGCTCCTGGCCCGCTGCACGCAGGCGCGCGGCCTGGACCGCCTCGCGGACCTGCCGCTCACCGAGCTCATCTGCGGCCAGATCGCCGACCTCACCGGCCTCGCGTCCCTGCGGTCACTGCGCCGGCTCACCCTGGAACAGGAACTCCCGGGCCACAGCCTCACCGAGGTCCTGCCCGTGGACGCGCGCCTGACCTATCTCTTCCTCGGCCGGCACACCACGAACCACACCGGCCTGCGCGGCCTGGAGCACTGGAGCGAGCTCGTCGACCTCAGCATCGGACCGCTGACGACAGAGCTGACGCGGGCCGACTGGCAGTCGGTGGCCGCGCTGCCGCAGCTCAGGCAACTCCATCTGCACGCCCGTCTGCTGCGCGAACTGCCGCGCTCCATCGACCACCTGCCCGAGCTGCCGACCGTCAAGGTGCTCCGCCTGACGGGACTGCTCGGCACCGAGGACCTCACTGTCCTGGCATCCCGCTTCCCGAAGCTGCACTCCGTGGCACTCCAGAACATGCCGGGGCACACCTTCCCGCTGTCCCGCTACTCCGGGGTGTTCCCTCCCGGAGTGGACGTCAGGCTGCTGGAGCGATAGCCCCTACGGCTGTGGGCATGCGCAAGGGTCCGGCACTACGGCCGTGGGCATGCGAAAGGGGCCGGTACCCGAAGGCACCGGCCCCTCACTGGACGTCTCCCCGAAGGGCTACGCCTCCTTGCTCAGGTTCGGTCCGGCACCGCCGGCCGCCTGCTCGATCGGCGGGACGTCCGGCAGGGCCGACTTCTCCTCGCCGCGGAAGGTGAAGGTCTTGGTCTCACCCTCGCCCTCGGTGTCCACGACCACGATGTGACCGGGACGCAGCTCGCCGAAGAGGATCTTCTCCGACAGCGTGTCCTCGATCTCGCGCTGGATCGTGCGACGCAGCGGACGCGCGCCCAGCACCTGGTCGTAGCCCTTGGTCGACAGCAGCTCCTTGGCGGACTGGGAGAGCTCGATGCCCATGTCCCGGTCCCTGAGGCGCTCGTCCACCTTGGCGATCATCAGGTCGACGATCGCGAGGATGTCCTCCTGCGTGAGCTGCGGGAAGACGACCACGTCGTCGACACGGTTGAGGAACTCGGGCCGGAAGTGCTGCTTGAGCTCGTCCGAGACCTTGTTCTTCATGCGCTCGTAGTTGGTCTTCTTGTCGCCCGAGGCCGCGAAGCCCAGGTTGAAGCCCTTGGAGATGTCCCGGGTGCCGAGGTTGGTCGTCATGATGATGACCGTGTTCTTGAAGTCCACGACCCGGCCCTGGGAGTCGGTCAGGCGACCGTCCTCCAGGATCTGGAGCAGCGAATTGAAGATGTCCGGGTGGGCCTTCTCGACCTCGTCGAAGAGGACCACGGAGAACGGCTTGCGCCGCACCTTCTCGGTCAGCTGGCCGCCCTCTTCGTAGCCCACGTAGCCGGGGGGCGAACCGAAGAGCCGCGAGACCGTGTGCTTCTCGCTGAACTCCGACATGTCGAGGGAGATCAGCGCGTCCTCGTCACCGAAGAGGAACTCGGCGAGCGCCTTGGACAGCTCGGTCTTACCGACACCGGACGGGCCGGCGAAGATGAACGAACCACCGGGACGCTTCGGGTCCTTGAGGCCCGCACGCGTACGACGGATCGCCTTCGACAGCGCCTTGACGGCGTCGACCTGGCCGATGACCCGCTTGTGGAGCTCGTCCTCCATGCGCAGCAGACGCGAGGACTCCTCCTCGGTCAGCTTGAAGACCGGGATGCCGGTGGCGGTCGCGAGGACCTCGGCGATCAGCTCGCCGTCGACCTCGGCGACGACGTCCATGTCGCCGGCCTTCCACTCCTTCTCCCGCTTGGCCTTGGCGGCCAGGAGCTGCTTCTCCTTGTCGCGGAGGGAGGCGGCCTTCTCGAAGTCCTGCGAGTCGATCGCGGACTCCTTGTCCCGGCGGACACCGGCGATCTTCTCGTCGAACTCGCGGAGGTCCGGCGGCGCGGTCATCCGGCGGATGCGCATCCGGGAACCGGCCTCGTCGATCAGGTCGATCGCCTTGTCCGGCAGGAAGCGGTCCGAGATGTACCGGTCGGCCAGGGTCGCGGCCTGGACGAGGGCCTCGTCGGTGATGGAGACCCGGTGGTGGGCCTCGTACCGGTCGCGCAGACCCTTGAGGATCTCGATGGTGTGCGGGAGCGAGGGCTCGGCGACCTGGATGGGCTGGAAGCGGCGCTCGAGGGCCGCGTCCTTCTCCAGGTGCTTGCGGTACTCGTCCAGCGTGGTGGCACCGATGGTCTGGAGCTCACCGCGGGCCAGCATCGGCTTCAGGATCGAAGCGGCGTCGATGGCGCCCTCGGCGGCACCCGCACCGACCAGCGTGTGCAGCTCGTCGATGAACAGGATGATGTCGCCGCGGGTGCGGATCTCCTTGAGGACCTTCTTCAGGCGCTCCTCGAAGTCACCGCGGTAGCGGGAGCCGGCGACCAGCGCGCCGAGGTCCAGGGTGTAGAGGTGCTTGTCCTTGAGGGTCTCGGGCACCTCGCCCTTGACGATGGCCTGGGCGAGGCCCTCGACGACGGCGGTCTTGCCGACGCCGGGCTCACCGATCAGGACCGGGTTGTTCTTGGTACGGCGGGACAGCACCTGCATGACCCGCTCGATCTCCTTCTCGCGCCCGATGACCGGGTCGAGCTTGGACTCACGAGCGGCCTGGGTGAGGTTCCGGCCGAACTGGTCGAGGACCAGGGACGTCGAGGGGGTGCCCTCGGCAGGGCCGCCGGCGGTGGCGGTCTCCTTGCCCTGGTAGCCGGAGAGCAGCTGGATGACCTGCTGCCGCACCCGGTTGAGATCGGCGCCCAGCTTGACCAGGACCTGGGCGGCGACGCCCTCGCCCTCGCGGATCAGGCCGAGCAGGATGTGCTCCGTGCCGATGTAGTTGTGCCCGAGCTGGAGGGCCTCGCGGAGCGACAGCTCCAGGACCTTCTTGGCACGGGGGGTGAAGGGGATGTGCCCGGACGGGGCCTGCTGGCCCTGGCCGATGATCTCCTCCACCTGCTGGCGGACCGCCTCGAGCGAAATCCCGAGGCTCTCAAGGGCCTTGGCGGCGACACCCTCACCCTCGTGGATCAGGCCCAGGAGGATGTGCTCGGTGCCGATGTAGTTGTGGTTGAGCATCCGGGCTTCTTCCTGAGCCAGGACGACAACCCGCCGCGCGCGGTCGGTGAACCTCTCGAACATCGTTAATCGCTCCTCAGAGCGGTCAGGCAGTGGGGGGAACTTCCCCTCCCTGTCCTTCCGCAGCTTAGTCCCGCAAGCGGGGACCGCTCATTCCAACTGCCGACACCGTCGATGGCCTCCTGACCCCGCTAACGCCGACATCTGCTCCAACCCGATGGTGCGAGACGATGTTCCCGCAGGCCAGGCAGTTACCCCAGTCGCCAGTACGCCGTTGGCGAACGTGAGACAGCCCGTACTGCGTGTCGCCCCCTCCCACTAGGGATGTCTTACCCGCTCGCACTGACACTCCATGCCACGCGCCCCCCGTCCCTCCGCTATGGGCGAACAACCTCGCGCCGTACCGCACCCCCGCACGCCCCCATGGCGAACACTCTGCGCACACACTGGTGTACCCAGCGTAACTCGCGGGCCGTCGAGACGGTTGCACTTGGCATGGTCGGCCACCTCCCGTTCCCCGCGGACCTCACCACGGTCCCGTCTCCCCGTCGGCCGCCCGACGCGACCGTCTCCGGCGACGATCCGGTACGCCGCTGGTACGAGAACGAACTCGGCTGGCCGACGGTGCCCGAGAAGTCCCCGGGCTCTTGTGTACGGATCAGAGTGGGCCTGCGTTTCGATGTGCTGGACATCCCGGCCGCCGCCGGGCACGCGGCCCTGCGTCATCTGACCGCCGGCTCGCCCGTGGCCGTCCGGGGCGACCGGCTTCTCCTGCTGGTCGCGGCAGGCAGCGCGGAGGAACTGCCGGGCATCCTCGAGTGGCTGGAGTGGAGCACCCTCCCGCTCGACCTGCGCGCGCTGGGCCCGGGCGACTCGATGGAGGCACCGGCGCCACTGGGAGCAGCCTGCGGAGGAGAAGCGACCGCGGTCGTGGATGCCGTACGGAACGCGATGCCGGGGCCGGACGGGGCCGGCGAGCGGTCGGCGGCCTTCGGGCCGGACCGGCTCAGGGCGGCGGAGTTCTCCGGCGCGGGCTCCGGCGCCGGGGTGCGGCCTCTCGTCCTGGGCCGCCCGGGCGCCCTGCGGCAGCAGGGGGCCGCCGTGTGGCTGCGGCCCCCCGAGCCGGGGTGCGAGGTCGAGGCCTCGCTGCCGACGATGTCGGCGCTGGGGGGCGTCGGCGGCCCCCCGGATCTCGTGCGCGTCGTGAACACCGTGGCAACGCAGTGCCACCGGCTGCGGCTGCGCGCGCGGCCATAAGCCTTCGCAGGCCTTGGCCCGCGTAGACCTTGCGATCAGGCGTTGGCCTTCTCGTAAGCCTCACGAATGCTTGCCGGAACACGGCCGCGGTCATTGACCTCCATGCCGTTCTCCTTTGCCCATGCACGGATCTGCGCGGTGTCCTGGCTGCCACCGGAAGCGGCTCGCGCCTTTCCGCGCCCACCCGAAGCACGGCCCCCGGTACGACGACCACCCTTCACGTACGGGTCGAGAAGGCCACGGAGCTTGTCCGCATTGGCGGTCGTGAGATCGATCTCGTACGTCTTGCCGTCCAACGCGAACGTGACAGTCTCGTCCGCCTCGCCGCCGTCGATGTCGTCGACAAGAAGGACCTGAACCTTCTGTGCCACCGGATTTCCTTTCATCCAATACTTGAGGGCCGGGGGTCTGCGGCGTCCGCCGTTTCGCCGTCCCCTGTTATATGCAGTACTGCACTACGTCGGAAAGCAAACCGCTTTTGCCTGGAAAACACAAACCCCTGGGAGAGACCAACAGGGGCCCCTCGCCCGGAAACATGCGCGTTTCGGACATAGGGAACCCGGGCAGGGTGGATCGCCGGAATCCTTGGCGATCACAGATGCAGAAGCATCCGACTGTTGCCCAAGGTGTTCGGTTTCACTCGTTCGAGACCGAGGAACTCCGCCACGCCTTCGTCATAGGAACGCAGCAGCTCCGCGTAGACATCGGTGTCGACGGGTGTCTCACCGATCTCGACGAAGCCGTGCTTGCCGAAGAAGTCCACTTCGAAGGTGAGACAGAAAACGCGACGAACGCCGAGCCAGCGGGCCGTCTGCAACAACTTCTCCAGCAACTGATGCCCGACACCGGCGCCCTTCAGGCCGGGCTTCACCGCGAGAGTGCGCACTTCCGCGAGGTCTTCCCACATGACGTGCAGGGCACCGAAGCCGACCAGCTCGGCGTTGTCGTCGCGCTCGGCGACCCAGAACTCCTGGATGTCCTCGTAAAGCGTGACCGTCGCTTTGTCGAGCAGGATGCGGTCGCGGACGTAGGAGTCGAGGAGCCGACGGATGCCGGCGACATCGCTGGTGCGGGCCCGGCGGACGGTGATGGCTTTTGCGGTGACTTCGGGGTTCTCGGCGGAGGGGGTCTTCGCGGACATGAGCGGACGCTATCGCCCGCCGTCCCGCGATGCCGAGTCGGGGTTCTCCACGGTCGGTCCCCCGACGATCCGTACGGCGTCCTGGAGTGCCTGTCGCTGTTCCTCGCTCATCATGCCGAAGAAGGCGACGAGAGCGGCGGCGGGGTTGTCACTCTGGGACCAGGCGTCGTTCATCAGTGCGGCGGCGTAGGCGGCCCGTGTGGAGACCGCCTCATATCGATAGGCCCGGCCTTCCGCCTCACGACGCACCCAGCCCTTCTGATGGAGATTGTCCAAAACGGTCATCACGGTGGTGTACGCGATGGACCGTTCCTGCTGAAGGTCTTCCAGGACTTCCCGAACGGTGACCGGGCGGTTCCACTTCCACACCCGCGTCATGACCGCGTCTTCGAGTTCTCCCAATGGGCGAGGCACAGCTCAGCACAATAGTGGGAGATCCGGCTATCGGCGTGACGGACGTGCTCTTAGACGTCAAACGGCAACAAAAAGGGCGTACGACGCCGAAAGCACGGTGCTTCGGGGAGTCGTACGCCGATGCGGGCGGGGCCGGTCAGTCGGCCTGCCTGGCCGCCTCCGCGCGCGCGAGGGCGGCGTCGACGGCCGCGTCCTCCTTGGCCTTGTTGGCCCCGCCCTGGGTCTTCACGATCACTCGGATCAGGCCGATGAAGAACGCGGCCATGACGACCGGGGGCACGAGCGCGGCGACGTAGTCCATGCGTCCAGAGTAGCCACGGGCAGTCGGGCAACTCGGTCGGGGTCCGCCCGGAACATCTGCGCGGCGGACCCCGGCCGGAGGCTCAGCCGGCGGCCAGCTGCTGCGGCGGGTTCGCCGAGGGCGGGGTCGGCTTGCGGCGCGGGAAGACCTCGCCCGGGGTGGGGATGGGGCGGGAGGGCTTCGGGGCAGCGGGGGCGGGTTTCTCCGCCGGTTTCACCGGCGGCTTGGCGGGGTCCTTGCCCGGTTCCCGACGCGGCTCCTTGGCGTCTTGCTCGGCGAGACCGGCCCGGACGACGCCGGCGGGAGCGCCGGGCAGCCCTCCGAGGCCGGGCCGGACAGCTCCGGCGGGAGCACTGGGAAGCCCTCCGAGGCCGGGCCGGACAGCTCCGGCGGGAGCGCCGGGAAGCCCTGCGGAGCCGCCCCCGGAAAGGCCGCCGGGGAGCGCGAGAAGGCGGGTGCGGGAGGCGGGGACCACGGGGGCCGCCTGGGCGCGCCGGGCGGCGGTGGCGCCCGCGAGGCGGGCCCGTACGTCCCGTTCGGCCAGCACCTGGCAGCGGCTCAGCAGTGCCGCCGCGACCGGGCTGCCGCGCAGCGCCCGGAGGGCGGCGAGATCGTCGGGCCCTGGCCGGTAGCCGGCGCCCAGCGCCTCCTCCAGGAGCGCGAGATAGCCGGCCGCGGTGCCGGGCAGCGCTTCGCGGTAGCGGCCGAGGTCGGCGACCAGGAAGGCGCGCAGCCGGACACCCTCGCGCACGGCCTCGTCGAGGGACTCGGCGAGGCGGTGGCAGTCCTTGATGTCCTCGGCCGAGGCGGGGGCGGGGTGAAGGGCGAGGGCGAGAGCGCGGCGGAGCACACGCAGCTCCTCCGCGCCGAACGCCATGCCGCCGCGGGATCCGTATGGCGTGGGCATGCGGCGACAGTACGCGCTAATCAGACAAATTCGACATAGGGGACGGGTGTGGCGCGGCCGGGCCACCCCAATGCCGGTCCGCGCGTCCTGGTCGGGGCGCGAGGCGCTTCGGGGGGGGCACCGCCCCGCCGCTCACATCCGCGAGACGTTCCGTTCGTACACCAGTCGGAGTCCCACCAGGGTCAGCCACGGCTCGTGTTCGTCGATCACCGAGGACTCGCCCAGCACCATCGGTGCCAGTCCGCCCGTGGCGATCACCGTCACGTCGTCCGGGTCGTCCGCGAGCTCCCGGGCCATCCGGCTCACCACGCCGTCGACCTGTCCCGCGAAGCCGTAGATGATGCCGGACTGCATCGCCTCGACGGTGTTCTTGCCGATGACGCTGCGCGGCCGGGCCACCTCGATCTTCCGCAGCTGCGCGCCGCGGACGCCGAGGGCCTCGACGGAGATCTCGATGCCGGGCGCGATGACCCCGCCGACGTACTCCCCGCGCGCGGACACCGCGTCGAAGGTGGTGGCCGTGCCGAAGTCCACGACGATCGCGGGGCCGCCGTACAGCTCCACCGCCGCCACCGCGTTGATGATCCGGTCGGCGCCGACCTCCTTGGGGTGGTCGGTGAGGATCGGCACCCCCGTCTTCACCCCGGGCTCGACCAGGACGGCCGGCACGTCGCCGTAGTACCGGCGCGTCACCTCACGCAGCTCGTGCAGCACCGACGGCACGGTCGCGCAGATCGCGATGCCGTCGATGCCGTCGCCCAGCTCGTCCCCGAGCAGCGGGTGCATGCCCATGAGGCCCTGGAGCAGCACCGCCAGCTCGTCCGCGGTCCGGCGCGCGTCCGTGGAGATCCGCCAGTGCTCGACGATGTCCTCGCCGTCGAACAGGCCGAGGACGGTGTGCGTGTTGCCGACGTCGATGGTGAGGAGCATGGCGACTACTCCGCCTCACGCAGGTCGAGACCGATGTCCAGGATCGGCGAGGAGTGCGTGAGCGCCCCCACGGCGAGGTAGTCGACGCCGGTGTCGGCGTACGCGCGCGCGTTGGCCAGCGTCAGCCGGCCGGAGGCCTCCAGCGCGGCCCGCCCGTCCACGAGCGCGACCGCCTCCTCGCACTCCCCGGGCGTGAAGTTGTCCAGCAGGATAAGGTCGGCACCCGCGTCCACGACCTCGCGCAGCTGGTGCAGGGTGTCGACCTCGACCTCGATCGGCACGTCCGGGAAGGCCTCCCGTACGGCCTTGAAGGCCTGCGCGACGCCACCGGCGGCGACCACGTGGTTGTCCTTGACGAGGGCCGCGTCGGAGAGCGACATGCGGTGGTTGACCCCGCCCCCGCAACGGACCGCGAACTTCTCCAGCGACCTGAGCCCGGGGGTCGTCTTGCGGGTGTCCCGCACGCGCGCCTTGGTGCCCTCCAGGGCGTCCGCCCACGCGCGGGTGGCGGTCGCGATGCCGGACAGCCGGCACAGCAGGTTCAGCGCGCTGCGCTCGGCGGTGAGCAGGTCACGCGTGCGCGTGGTGACCGACAGCAGCTTCTGCCCGGCCTCGACCCGCTCGCCGTCCTCGACGTGCCGCTCCACCTCGAACTCGGCCTCGCACACCACCGAGAAGACCGCTTCGGCGACCCGCAGGCCGGCCACGACGCCCGCCTCGCGCGCGACGAAGTCGGCGGTGGCGACGGCCTCCTCGGAGATGGTCGCGACGGTCGTCACGTCCACGCCGTGGGCGAGGTCCTCCTGGATGGCGACGTTGGCGATGTCCTCGACCTCGACGGGGTCGAGCCCGGCGTCGGCCAGGAGCTGCGCGAGCGCGGGGTCGAGCCCGCACTCCAGGTACTCCGCGTCGCCGTCCGCGCCGCAGGCGCAGCCGTCGCCGCAGCCGCCGGTGGTCGCGAGGGGAAGGTCGTCGGTGCTCACTGGTGTCACTGCTCCTGAAGGTGCTGCCGGGTCGGGGGGAAGTCTGCGGTATCGGTGGTGCGCAGGGCGAGGGTCCGGTCGGGATTCAGCCGTACGACGATGTGGCGGCGCCATGCCGTGTCGTCGCGGTCGGGCCGGTCCTCGCGCCAGTGGCAGCCCCGGGTCTCGTCCCGCTGGAGGGCGGCGGCGACCAGGACGCGCGCCACGCACAGGAGGTTGGTGGCCTCCCAGGTGTCGACGCCGGGCTCGGCCGTCTTGCCGTTCTCGGCGAGGGCGTCGCGGGCGTCGGTGTGCAGCTGCTGCAACCGGTCGGCGGCCAGGGAGAGGGACTCCGCGGAACGCAGCACGCCCGCGCCCTGGGTCATGATCCGCTGGATCGCGAACCGGGCCTCGGGCGCGAGCAGCGGGTGCGCGGGCCGCTCGGGCTGCTCGACGGGGGCGGGCACACGCGCGTGGAGGCCGTCGCCGTCGCGGGCCGCCAGGATGTCGGTCACGATGCGCTCGGCGTAGACCAGTCCCTCCAGGAGGGAGTTGGAGGCGAGCCGGTTCGCGCCGTGCACGCCGGTGCAGGCGACCTCGCCGCACGCGTACAGGCCCGGGACGGTCGTACGGCCCCGGGAGTCGGTGCGCACGCCGCCGGAGGCGTAGTGGGCGGCCGGGGCGATCGGGATGGGCTCGGCGACCGGGTCGATGCCGTGGGCGCGGCAGGCGGCGAGGATCGTCGGGAAGCGGTGCTCCCACATGTCGGCGCCGAAGTGCCGGGCGTCGAGGAACATGTGCTCGGCGTCCCGCTCCTGCATGCGGCGGGTGATGCCCTTGGCGACGATGTCCCGGGGCGCGAGCTCGGCCAGTTCGTGCTGCCCGACCATGAAGCGCACCCCGTCGGCGTCGACCAGGTGGGCGCCCTCGCCGCGCACGGCCTCGGAGACGAGCGGCTGCTGGCCCTCCGCGTCCGTGCCGAGGAACAGCACGGTGGGGTGGAACTGCACGAACTCCAGATCGCTGACCTCGGCGCCCGCGCGCAGGGCGAGCGCCACGCCGTCGCCGGTGGACACGGACGGGTTGGTGGTGGCGGAGAACACCTGGCCCATGCCGCCGGTCGCGAGGACCACCGCGGGGGCGTGCACGGCGCCCACGCCGTCGTGCTGGCCCTCGCCCATGACGTGCAGGGTGACGCCCGCCGTGCGGCCCTCGGCGTCGGTCAGCAGGTCGAGCACGAGCGCGTTCTCGATGGTGCGCAGGCCACGCGCGCGTACCGCCTCGACGAGCGCCCGGGAGATCTCCGCGCCGGTGGCGTCACCGCCGGCGTGCGCGATCCGGCGCCGGTGGTGGCCGCCCTCGCGGGTGAGCTCCAGATCGCCGGCCTCGGACTCGTCGAAGTGGGCACCGGTCGCGATGAGCCGTCGTACGGCGTCGGGGCCCTCGGTGACGAGGATCCGCACGGCCTCCTCGTCGCACAGGCCCGCGCCCGCGACCAGGGTGTCGTCCAGGTGCTGTTCGGGGGTGTCGCCCTCGCCGAGGGCCGCGGCGATGCCGCCCTGCGCCCAGCGGGTGGAGCCGTCGTCGAGGCGGGCCTTGGTGACGACGACGGTCCTCAGCCCCGCGGCCTCGCAGCGCAGGGCCGCGGTGAGGCCGGCGACGCCGGAGCCGACGACCACGACGTCCGCGTCGATGGACCACCCGGGGGCGGGCGCGTGCAGTCGTATGCCTGTGCTGGTCACGAGGCGGCTCCGAAGGTCAGGGGGATGTTGTCGATCAACCGGGTGGTCCCTACCCGGGCGGCGACGGCGAGGACGGCCTCGCCGGTGAAGTCGTCGTCGATCTCGCCGAAGTCGGACGGGTCGACGAGCGCGAGGTAGTCCAGGGCGAGCGGCGGGTCCTGGCGGGCGGCGTCGTCGAGGACCAGCCGGGCCGCCGCGCGGACGGCCGAGGGGGCGCCCGGGAGGGCCTTGGCGACAGCGTGCGCGTCGGCGGCCGCACGGGACTCGCCGAGGGCGCTCAGGGCCTCGGCACGCGCGTGCGTGGCGGGCACCTCGCGGGCCCGCGCGCGCAGCGCCTCCTGGGCCGCGTGCCGGTCGCGGCCCGCGAACAGGGCCCGGGACAGCGCGAGCGCCGTGCGGCGCTGCTGCGGGGTGAGGTAGCGGTTGCGGCTGGACATGGCCAGGCCGTCGTCCTCGCGCACGGTGGGCACGCCGACGATGTCGACGCCGAAGTTCAGGTCGCGCACCATCCTGCGGATCAGGGCGAGCTGCTGGGCGTCCTTCTGGCCGTACAGGGCGATGTCGGGGCGGGTGAGGTGCAGCAGCTTGGCGACGACGGTGAGCATGCCGTCGAAGTGGCCGGGGCGCGAGGATCCCTCCAGGCGCTCCCCCATGGGGCCCGCGCTGATGCGCACCTGGGGCTCGCCGCCCGGGTAGACCTCGTCGACGGAGGGCGCGAAGACGGCGTCGGCACCGGCGGCCTCGGCGATCTTGACGTCGGCGTCCAGGGTGCGCGGATAGCGGTCGAGGTCCTCACCGGCGCCGAACTGGAGGGGGTTCACGAAGACGGTGACGACGACCTCGCCCTCAGGCCCCGCGATCTCGCGCGCGGTGCGGATCAGGGTGGCGTGGCCCTCGTGCAGGGCGCCCATGGTCATCACGACGGCCCGGCGGCCCGCACGCGCGCGGGCGTGCAGTTCGTCGGCGGTGCGCAGCACGGCGATGCTCATCGGGCCTCTCCCTCCGACCCGCGGGCCCCGTCGGCGCCGTCGGTCTGGCCGGCGAGTACCCCGAGCAGGTCCTCGGCGAGCTCCGGCTTCAGCAGTCCGTGGGCGAGCGCGCGGTCGGCGGTCGCGCGGGCCATCGCCAGATAGCCGGAGACGGTCTGCGGGGCGTGCTTGCGCAACTCGGTGACATGGGCGGCGACGGTGCCCGCGTCCCCGCGCGCGACGGGGCCGGTGAGGGCCGCGTCGCCGGAGCGCAGGGCGTTGTCGAGGGCGGCGCCGAGCAGCGGGCCGAGCATCCGGTCCGGGGCCTCGACACCGGCCGAGCGCAGCAGCTCCATGGACTGGGCGACCAGGGTGACCAGGTGGTTGGCGCCGAGGGCGAGGGCCGCGTGGTAGAGCGGCCGCTTCGACTCCTCGATCCACTCGGGCTCGCCGCCCATCTCGATGACGAGGGCCTCGGCGGCCAGCCGCAGCTCCTCGGGGGCGGTGACGCCGAAGGAGCAGCCGGCGAGGCGCTGGACGTCCACCGGGGTGCCGGTGAAGGTCATCGCCGGGTGCAGGGCCAGCGGCAGCGCGCCCGCGCGCAGGGCGGGGTCGAGGACCCTGGCGCCGTACCGCCCCGAGGTGTGCACGAGCAGCTGTCCCGGCCGCACCGCCCCGGTCTCGGCCAGGCCCTCCACCAGGCCGGGCAGGGTGTCGTCGGGGACGGTCAGCAGGACCAGGTCGGCACGCTGGAGGACGTCCGCGGGGGAGACGAGCGGAACGTCCGGGAGCATCAGCTCGGCCCGCCGCCGGGAGGCGTCCGAGACCCCGGAGACGGCCACCGGGCGGTGCCCGGCGAGCTGGAGGGACGCGGCGAGCGCGGGACCCACCCGGCCGGCGCCGACGACGCCCACGGTGAGCCGCGCCGGGCGGTCCTTGCTGTCTGGCTGTTGGGCTGTACTCACTCGACGGCGGCCTTCCCGTTCCAGTCCGCATCTGGGTACCGGACGATTTCTCGTCATGTTAACGCGATCGGTTCCGGGGGCGTCCGGTTGTCCACAGGCTGTGGGTTGCCGCGGGGCGGTGGAGTAGCGAGGCCAGTGCCTTCCAGGGGCGGGAAATCCGGTGTCTTCCGCCAGGACCGCAGGAGATGATCCGGTCATGCATGACACAGCGCAGCACAGCGCCGGGCAGCCGGCGGACGGGGAACAGCCGGAACAGCTCACCGAGGAGGAACGGCTGCTGCGCCGCCGCACCCGGCGCATCGACGCGTACAGGAAGGCCGAGCGCACACTGGCGCGCCTCGAGATGCTCGCCCCCCTGCGCGAGCGCCTCGCCCTGCTCGACGGGGTCGAGGAGTTCTACGACCTGGACGAGCCGGGCGACCTCTACGGGAACGGCGTCGTCGAGGCCCTGGAGGAGAAGGTCGCGGCTCTCCTCGGCAAGGAGGCCGCCGCGTTCTTCCCGACCGGCACGATGGCCCAGCAGGTGGCGCTGCGGTGCTGGGCGGGCCGCACCGGCAACCCCACCGTCGCCCTGCACGCCCTGGCCCACCCCGAGGTGTACGAGCGCGACGCCTTCCGGGAGGTCTCCGGCCTGCGCCCGGTCCAGCTGACGAGCGAGCCCCGGATGCCGAGTGCCGACGAGGTCCGTGGCTTCCCGGAGCCCTTCGGGGCGCTGATGCTGGAACTGCCCCTCAGGGACGCCGGATACCTGCTGCCCTCCTGGGAGGAGCTCACCGAGCTGGTGGCGGCGGCGCGCGAGCGGGACGCCGTGGTGCACTTCGACGGCGCCCGCCTGTGGGACACCACCGTCCACTTCGGGCGCCGCCTGGACGAGATAGCGGACCTCGCGGACAGCGTCTACGTGTCGTTCTACAAGTCGCTCCAGGCCTTCGGCGGGGCCGCGCTCGCCGGCCCGAGGACCCTGGTCGAGGAGGCGAAGACCTGGCGGCACCGGTACGGCGGCGCGGTCTTCCAGCAGTTCCCGACCGTCCTGTCCGCCCTGGCCGGTCTGGAGCGGGAACTGCCCCGGCTGCCCGAGTACGTCACCCACGCGCGCGTGGTGGCCGCCGCACTGCGCGAGGGCTTCGCGCAGGCCGGGGTGGCGTGGGCGCGGGTGTTCCCCGAGGTGCCGCACACCTTCGACTTCCAGGTCTGGCTGCCGTACGGCGTCGACGAGGTCTCCGAGGCGGCGATCCGGCAGTCCGAGGAGACGGGGAGGGCCCTGTTCGTCAACCCCTGGGACGAGAAGGGCCCGGGCCTGTCCATGACCGAGGTCTACGTCCGTGCCGCAGCCCTGGAGTGGACGGCGGAGGACGTGCGGGCAGCAGCCGCGGACTTCGCGACCCGGCTGCCGGGGATCGGCGGCTAGAGCCTGGTTTCCGGAGCTCGGAGAGCGTGGTTTCCGGAGCTCGGAGAGCCCGGTTTCCGGGACCCAGAGAGCCCGGTTTCCGGGACCCAGCGCATGGAGCGCGACCGTCGGCGAAGCCGGCGCCCGCCCCGATTGACGGTCGCCGTCAATCGGGGCGGGCGTTGTCAGTGGCGGGGTGCACCATGTGGCCATGAGCGTGCGCATCGACATCACGGGGTTGCGGCCGGAGAGGGTCGCCGTCGTGGCCTCTCCCCTGGCCGAGCTCGGCATGGCGCTGCACGCGCTGGCCGAACCGGGGCACCACCCGGGGCTCCAGGGCTGGGTGACCGGTGTGACGGCCCGCCTAGACCCGCATCTGGCCGACCGGATGTGCGAGGCGGACTTCCTGTGGCGGACGACGTTCTCGGACCTGTTCCTGCCGTTCGCCGGTGTCCCGGGCCGGACCACGCTTCCGGGGGCGACCATCGCCGAGGACCTGGACCTGCTCGACAAACTGACGGACGAGCAGTTCGTGGACGCGGCCCTGGAGTTCACCTGTGCGATGCCGTACTGCTCGCACGGCCCCAGTGCCCTCTCCGACGCCGCGCTGCACCGCCGTGCCCTCGAGCTGGCCGCCTCGCGCGGGCCGCGGCAGGTGCGGTTCGCCGAGCGGCTGCTGACCGATCCGCCCCGCACCAGGGCCTGGCTCCGGCAGTTCGTGGAGGACTGCGAGGAGGCGTTCTTCGCGGACACCTGGTCCCGGCTGCGCCACCAGCTCGCGGCCGACGCCCGCCACAAGACGGACCTACTGCGCCGCAAAGGCCTCGCGGAGGCACTGACCGCAGTGTCGCCGGCGGTCACGCTCGACGAGGCCGAGAACCGCATCACGGTCGACAAGCTGGGCTCGGGCCACAGCGCGACCGCGGAGGGCGGCCTGCTGCTGGTGCCCACGAGCCTGGGCTGGCCGCACCTGAGCGTCCTGCACCGGTACGGCTGGCAGCCGGTCCTGCACTACCCGGTCGGCTCCGCCGAGCTCGCCTCCCCGCCCTCGGTCGAGGAGCTGGCCCTGCGGATGACCGCGCTCTCCCACCCGGTCCGCATGCGCCTGTGCCGTCATCTGGCCCGCAGCGCCTACACCACCAGCGAGCTGGCCCAGGTGCACGGCATGACCGCCCCGGAGATATCCCGGCACCTGAGCGTCCTGAAGAAGGCGGGCCTGATCACCACCCGCCGCCGCGGCCGGTACGTCCTGCACCAGCTGGACGTCACCGTGGTGGCGAGACTGGGCAGCGACTTCCTGGAAGGGATCCTGCGCTAGCCGCGGGCCGTCCCCCCCCCCCCCGACCCCGGGGCGCACCTCGCGCTCCCGGTCGGTGAGCCGCTCCAGCTCCTTGTACTGCGGCTCCTTGCCGCTGGTCGGCAGCATCGGCGCGAACCGGTCGAGCAGGCGCCGGGTGGTCGAGGGTGCGACCACGGCGTCGCCGCTGTGCACCGAGCGGATCGCGGTGAGCAGTTCGCCGGGCGGGACGTCCTTGAGCATGAAGCCGGAGGCGCCCGCCTTGAGACCGGAGAAGGCGTACTCGTCGAGGTCGAAGGTGGTCAGGATCAGCACCTTCGGCGGGTCGGGCTCCGAGCAGATGCGGCGGGTGGTCTCCACGCCGTCGAGCTTCGGCATGCGGACGTCCATGAGGACCACGTCGACGGCGGTCGAACGCAGCACCTGGAGGGCCTCCACCCCGTCCCCCGCCTCCGCGACGACATCCATGTCCGGCTGGGCGGCGAGCACCATCCGGAACCCGGTGCGCAGCAGCACCTGATCGTCGACGAGCATCACGCGGATCGTCATCGGTCCTCTTCCGTCTTCTCGGGGTCGTGAGTCATGGCGGGGGTCGTGACTCCTGGCCTGGGGTCTTGAGTCCTGGCCTGGGGTCTTGAGTCAAGTCGCGGGGTCTTGAGTCATGTCGCGGGGTGGTGAGCAAGAGCGCGGGGGCGTGACAGGTGTCAACAGGGGGCGTGCGTCGGCGTCAATGCGCCGGTTTGAGCGGCAGCAGCGCACTGATGCGGAATCCTCCGCCGGGCCGGGGGCCCGCGTCCAGGGTGCCCCCGACCATGCCGACCCGCTCGCGCATGCCGATCAGGCCGTGGCCCGCGCCGTCGGCACCGCCCTCCTCGTACAGCTCATGCGGGGCGCCCTTGCCGTCGTCCTCGACGAGCAGACCGAGCCCGTCGTCGAAGTAGACCAGCCGCACGCTCGCACCCGCGTGGGGACCGCCGTGCTTGCGCGTGTTGGTGAGCGCCTCCTGGACGATCCGGTACGCGGTGAGCTCGACGCCGCTGGGCAGCGGGCGCGGGGTGCCCTCGATCTTGAAGTCCACGGGGAGCCCGGAGCCGCGGCACTGCTCGACGAGGTCCTCGATCTGCTCGACGTCGGGCTGCGGTACGTACTCGCCGCCCTCCTGGTGCTCGCCGGTGCGCAGCACGCCCAGCAGGCGGCGCATCTCGGCAAGCGCCTGGCGGCCGGTGGAGGAGATGGTCTCCAGGGCCTTCTTGGCCTGGTCCGGTGCCGCGTCGAGCACATAGGCGGCGCCGTCGGCCTGCACGACCATCACCGACACGTTGTGCGCGACGACGTCATGGAGTTCACGGGCGATCCGGGCGCGCTCGGCGGCGACGGCGACCTTGGCCTGCGCCTCGCGCTCCTTCTCCAGGCGGGCGTTGCGCTCCTCCAGCTGCGCGAAGTACGCGCGGCGGGTGCGGATCGAGTCCCCGAGCACCCAGGCCAGGGCGAACGGCACGGTCTGGAAGATCATGATCGCGACATTGCCGAGGGTGCTGGAGTGCTCCTCGGGCCAGCGCAGCTGCGCCACGGGGGCCGCGCACAGGCCCGTCGTCAGGGCCAGCCGGGAGGCCCAGCGGGAGGCCGTGGCGGCCACCGTGTAGACGATCACCAGGAAGGCGAAGTCGGCGGCCGTGGTCTCCACGTCCAGCACCAGCTGCGCCACCCCGAGCCCGATGGCCAGCAGCAGCATCTTCTCCGGCATCCGCCGGCGCAACGCGATCACCACGCACAACAGCAGGACGATCGGAATGATCGCGAGCGGCGACCCGTTCCCCTGGGATTCCCCACGGGCGGTTTCGCTCGCGAGCGCGATGCCGAACAGGACGACGGCCCAGAGGACGTCGACACCCGTCGGATGCCTGCGGAGGAAGTCATAGAGGCGCTGCACGTAACCCAGCGTAGGGAAGCGTGCAGTGTGCGGGGGTCAACCGGAGGACCGATCCGTACCGAGCGCGCGTACTCCCCAAGGTGGAGGCCGCGTTCCCCCAGGTGGCGCCTAGCCTGGCGGCGTGAGCGAAGTCATGACCGATCCGACGAGGGAAGAACCCGCCGACGGCTGGACCGGCTGGCGGGCCGCCAGCAAGGCCGCCCTGTACGGCCCGGACGGCTTCTACCGCGGACCGGAAGGTCCGGCCGGGCACTTCCGTACGTCCGTGCACGCCTCGCCGTTGTTCGCGGTGGCCGTGGCCCGGCTGCTGTGCCGCGTGGACGAGGCGCTGGGCCGGCCCGCCCGGCTCGACTTCGTCGACATGGCCGCGGGCCGGGGGGAATTGGCCGTCGGCGTCCTCGCCGCCCTGCCCGCCGAGGTCGCCGTCCGCACGCGCGTGTGTGCCGTCGAGGTGGCCGACCGTCCCGCGGGCCTCGCTCACCGCATCGAGTGGCTGCCCGAGCCCCCGGGCAACGTCCATGGGCTGCTGTTCGCCAACGAATGGCTGGACAACGTGCCACTGGAGATCGCCGAGACGGACTCCTCGGGCGTACCGCGCCGGGTTCTCGTGCGACGGGACGGTCGCGAGCGGCTCGGGGAGCCGGTCGCCGGGGCGGAGGCCCGGTGGCTGGAGAGGTGGTGGCCGCTGCCGCCCGAGGAGGGGCTGCGGGCCGAGATCGGCCTGCCCCGGGACGAGGCGTGGGCGTCGGCGGTCGCGACCGTCGAGCGGGGACTCGCGGTCGCCGTCGACTACGCGCACACGTCCGGCACCCGGCCCCCTTTCGGGACGCTCACCGGCTTCCGCGAGGGTCGCGAGACGGCACCGGTGCCGGACGGGTCGTGCGATCTCACGGCGCATGTGGCGCTGGACGCGTGCACCCGGCCCGGCGGACGCGTCCTGCGCCAGCGCGACGCCCTGCACGCCCTCGGCATCACGGGCGCACGCCCCGCGCTCGCCCTCGCCTCCACCGACCCCGCCGCGTACGTCCGCGCCCTCGCACGCGCCGGAGAGGCCGCCGAACTCACCGCGACGGGCGGGCTCGGCGACTTCGGCTGGCTGCTCCAGCCGGTGGGCGTTCCGGACTCACCCGTCGGGCGAAGGGCCCTACTTGTCGATGTCCCCGACCACGAAGAACAGTGACCCGAGGATCGCCACCATGTCCGCCACCAGCGTCCCCGGCAGCAGCTCGACCAGCGCCTGGATGTTGTTGTACGAGGCGGAGCGCAGCTTCAGCCGGTACGGGGTCTTCTCGCCCTTGCTGACGAGGTAGTAGCCGTTGATGCCGAGCGGGTTCTCGGTCCACGCGTACGTGTGCCCCTCGGGCGCCTTCAGGACCTTCGGGAGCCGCTGGTTGATCGGGCCGGGCGGCAGGTCCGCGAGCCGGTCCAGGCAGGCGTCGGCGAGGTCGAGGGCGTTGTGGGTCTGCTCCAGCAGGACCTCGAAGCGGGCGAGGCAGTCGCCCTCCTGGCGGGTCACCACCTTCAGGGTGTCCTGGAGTTCGCCGTAGGCCAGGTAGGGCTCGTCGCGGCGCAGGTCGAAGTCGACGCCCGAGGCACGCGCGATGGGCCCGCTGACGCCGTACGCGTGCACGGTCTCCGGCGCGAGGACGCCGACGTCCCGGGTGCGCCCCCGGAAGATCTCGTTGCCGAGCACCAGGTCGTCGAAGCGGTCCATGCGCGAGCGCACGGCGGCGACGGCGGCACGCGCACGCGTGGCCCAGCCGGCCGGCAGGTCCTCCTTGAGGCCGCCGACCCGGTTGAACATGTAGTGCATGCGGCCGCCGGAGACCTCCTCCATGACGTTCTGGAGGACCTCCCGCTCCCGGAACGCGTAGAAGACCGGGGTGATCCCGCCGAGCTCCAGCGGGTACGAGCCCAGGAACATCAGGTGGTTGAGCACCCGGTTCAGCTCGGCGAGCAGCGTGCGGGTCCACACCGCGCGCGTGGGCACCTCCATGCCGAGCATGCGCTCCACGCCGAGGACCACGCCCAGTTCGTTGGAGAACGCCGACAGCCAGTCGTGGCGGTTGGCGAGCATGATGATCTGGCGGTAGTCGCGCGCCTCGAACAGCTTCTCCGCGCCCCGGTGCATGTAGCCGATCACCGGCTCGGCGCTCACGATGCGCTCGCCGTCCAGGACCAGCCGCAGGCGCAGCACGCCGTGGGTGGACGGGTGCTGCGGTCCGATGTTGAGCACCATGTCGGTGCTCTCCGCGGCGCCGCCGATGCCGACCGTGGTCTCCGTCGTAGGAGTCATGAACACAGTCTGACCTACGTACGCTGACCTCATGGAGACGGGGAGCGGGCAGGACACAGAGGTCGCGGGGGCCGAGCCGGTGTGGACCGGGCTGCCGCCGGGGCTGCTGCGGATGCGCCGGATGTTGCTGGTGGTGTGGCTGGGCCTGATCGCCGTGGGCCTCGGGGTGCTGCTCGGACTGCTGTGCGGGCCGGTGTGGGCGGCGTTCGCGCTGCTGCCGGTCGCCCTCATCGTCTGGGGCTGGGTGCTGATCGGCCGCAACTGGCGCTCCTGGCGCTACGCCGAGCGCGCGGACGACCTGCTGATCAGCCGGGGCGTGCTGTGGCGCGAGGAGACCGTGGTGCCGTACGGCCGCATGCAGCTGGTGGAGGTCACCTCCGGGCCCGTGGAGCGGCACTTCGGGCTGGCCAGCGTGCAGCTGCACACGGCGGCCGCGGCGACCGACGCCACCATCCCGGGCCTGGACCCGGCCGAGGCGGAACGATTGCGCGACCGGCTCACCGAACTCGGCGAGGCCCGATCGGCGGGCCTGTGACGACGCCGGGCGTCGACGACGCCGTACACGAGAGGGAGGCCGTCACCGAGCGGCGGCTGCATCCCATAACGCCGCTCAGGCGGGCGTGGGCGCCGGTGGCCGTCGTCATCGGGTGGGCGGTGCACGACCCGGACCAGGCGCAGCGCCAGCTGACCCGGCTGACGACCACGACCCTGCTGATCGCGCTCGCCGTCGTCGTCGCGGCCGCCGCTCTGTACGGCTTCCTCACCTGGTGGTTCACCCACTTCGCGGTCACCGACACCGAACTGCGCATCCGGACCGGGCTGTTGTTCCGGCGCACCGCGCACATCCGCCTCGAGCGCATCCAGGCGATCGACGTGACCCAGCCGCTCCTCGCGCGCGTGGCGGGGGTCGCGAAGCTGCGGCTCGATGTCGTCGGCACCGACAAGAAGGACGAACTGGCCTTCCTCGGGGAGCGGGAGGCGCGGGCGCTGCGCGCCGAACTGCTGGCGCGCGCCGCCGGGTTCGCTCCCGAGACCGCGCACGAGGTCGGCGAGGCACCGGCGCGCGAGCTGATGCGCACGCCCCCGCGCGATCTGGCGCTGTCCGTCGTGCTGACCGGCGCCACCTGGATGAGCCTGCTCGCCGCCCTCGTCGTACCGCCTCTGCTGTGGTGGGCGACCGAGAGCCTGTGGACGGTCCTGGCGACCGCCGTACCGCTGCTCGGCGCGGCGGGCGCGAGCAGCGTGGGGCGGTTCGTCACCGAGTACGACTGGACGGTCGGCGAGTCCCCGGACGGGCTGCGCATCGACCACGGGCTCCTGGACCGCTCGCACGAGACGGTGCCGCCGGGGCGGGTGCAGACCGTGCGGATCGTGGAACCGCTGCTGTGGCGGCGGCGCGGCTGGGTGCGGGTGGAGCTGGACGTGGCCGGGTCGTCCAACTCGGTGCTGGTGCCGGTCGCTCCGCGCGAGGTCGCCGAGGCGGTCGTCGCGCGCGTGCTGCCCGGCGTCGTGGTGCCGCCGCCGTCGGCGCTCGTGCGGCCCCCGCGGCGGGCCGGACGCTGCGTGCCCGTCTGGTGGCGCGGTCACGGACTCGCCGTCACGGACGCCGTGTTCGCGTCACGGCAGGGGCTGCTGCGTCGCAGCCTGGCGCTCGTCCCGCACGCGAAGGTGCAGAGCGTACGGCTCGCCCAGGGGCCCTGGGAGCGGCTGTGGCGGGTCGCCGAGGTGCACGTGGACACGGGGGCCAACAAGACCGTCACGGCCCGGCTGAGGGACGCCCAGGAGGCCGCGGAGCTGCTCCGGGCGCAGGCGGAGCGGTCACGGACGGGACGGAGAGGGGCACGGCCCGACCGGTGGATGGTCTGACCGTGCCCCTCGGGCACATCTGTGCGACCGTCAGGAGACCGCGCTGCGCAGTCCCTTGAGGTTGATCTGTTCCGTCTCGTCGTGGGCGGTCAGGTCGATGACCTGGCCGACGCCCCGGGACTCCTCGTCGGCAGGCTTGAACTCCGCCTCCGACTCGGCCTTGTGCAGCGCGAGCGCCTCCTGGCCGACGACGTCGGCGAGGTCCTCGTTCTGCACGGCCTCCAGGGCCTCGCTGGAGGCACCCTTCGTGCCGAAGAAGTCGAACCCGCCCTCGACCCGCGGGCGTCGCTCGGGAGCCGTGGGCACGACGGCCACCGCGGTCGGCG
Organism: Streptomyces sp. NRRL B-3229; assembly: GCF_000719505.1. Lineage (NCBI taxonomy): Bacteria > Bacillati > Actinomycetota > Actinomycetes > Kitasatosporales > Streptomycetaceae > Streptomyces > Streptomyces sp. NRRL B-3229. The sequence goes on from NZ_JOGP01000020.1 coordinate 53,815, forward strand.
CGATGAAGTGCCCGGCGGGCCGCCGCGGCGGCTGGGCCGCTCCGGCAGGGGTGGTGGCGGCCGCGCGCTCATGCCCGTCGACCGCCTCGGGCTTCCCCCGCGCCTCGTCCTCCTGCGCGGCCTCCGCCTCGGTACCGGCGGTCTCCGCCGGGCGCGCGGTGGCCTTCACGGGCTCGGGCTCGGCCGGGGAGCTCTTCGGCTCGGGCGCCGGGGCGTTCTTGGCGTCGGCCTTCTTCGCGTCGGGGTTCTTCGCGTCGGGCTTCGCCTCGGACTTCGCGTCGGCCGTGGAGCCGCCCTTGCCGTCGGTCCCGGTCGCCGTGCCGACCGTGGTCTCCGACCTGGTCCCGGTCGCCGGTTCGGCCTCGGCGTCCGCCTCGGTCGCTGTCCCCGGCTCGGCGTCCGCGTCCGCCTCCGCCCCAGGCTCCCCGTCTCCGTCGCCGCCTTCATGGAGCCGCTTGAGCGCCGCGTCCGCCCGCAGCCACAGCCGCGAACCCTCGGGCGAGAAGACCGCGGGCCGCTCCGGCTTTTCCTCCTGCTTGTCCTTCGCGTCCACGGCCCCGGAGACCTTCGCGTCCGCGGCCTCCGCCGTCACCTCGACGCCGCCAGTCCCGGTCTCGTTGCCGGCTTCGGCGTCCACCCCGTCCGCCGACGCCGGCTCGCGCTCCGGCGCGGCCTCTATCTCCAGCAGCCGGCGGCCCTCCAGGGCGCTCGCCCGCTCGGTCTCCGCCGTGGCGTACCGCCGCAGCAGTGCCGCGTGTTCGTTGCGCAGTCCGGCCAGTTCCGCGCGCTTGGCCCGCAGTCGCTGCTCCAGCTTGGTGCGCAGCTCGCGCGACTCCTCGAGGTCGGTCTCGAGTTCGGCGACCCGCTCCTCGTGCCGCCACTCCTCGCTCGCACGCGCGCGCGTGAGGTCGGCGACCTGCTTGCCCGCCTGCGCGTCCCAACGGCGCATCACGGCCGCCCCCACGACCGCGACCGCCGCGGCGAACGCGGCTATCACGCGGAGCACGGCCTGCTGCGAGAACAACCAGGGGCCGAAGGCGCAGAGAAGGGAGACGCCTGCGATTGCCGACGGAGGCAGCAGCCTGTGCAGAGGCGGGGAATGGCGGTGACGTCCACGTGGCATGGCCAGAAACTTACCGCGAGTAGGCGAAGCATGGTGCCCCGCCCCGTAAAAACACAGCCATCCCGCGGCCTTCGCACGACATCAGGAATCAGAACAGTCGCGAATTCGGCTCATCGGTCACTGAGTCGGCCACTGATCCACTCCAAGGTCGCCGGGATCTCCCGCCGCCAGGTGTTGAAGTTGTGCCCGCCGCTTTCGAGGATGATCGACGAGATCTGTGTCGTTCCCTTCGCCTTCACCCGCGCTATGAACTTCAACGTGTCCTTGTAGTTCGACTCGCCCTCTTGGCTGCTGGTGACGAGCAGTGAGGTGGCGGGAGCGGGCAGGTGCTTGAGGCACCACCACAGGTTCGCGCGGTCGCGCAGCGCCTTGACGCCCTGGAAGAGGTCGCCCGTGGTGGGGTCGGTCGGCGCCTTGTAGTACGGGGACAGGCCCGCGCCCGCCGCGTAGACCCCGGGGTGGTGCATGGCGAGCTTCAGCGCGCAGTAGCCGCCCGTGGAGTCCCCGATGATCCCCCAGCTCCGTGGCCCCTTGGCCACCCGGTAGTGCTCCGCCACCGCTCGCGGCAGGTCCTCGGCGAAGAAGGACTCGGTCTGCGGACCGCCGGGGATGTCCACGCACTCGGTGTCGCGCGGCGGCGCCACCGTCGGTCGCAGCATCACCAGGATCATCGGCCGCATACGCCCTTCCTCGACGAGTTCCTGAGCCGTGCGCGGATAGTGGAGTTTGTCCACCAGAGCCCGCGCGGTGCCCGGATAACCGGTGAGGACCACGGCCGCGGGGAAGCTGCGCCCGCGATAGCGCTCCTGGAAATACTCGGGCGGCAGATAGACGTACGCCGGCGAGGCGATGTGCGTGCCGCGGCCCACTATGTCGACCTGCTGGACCTGCCCGACCGACGACGGCCGAAAGCCGACCCTCCCGGGCACCGAACCGATCTCGGTCACCCGCAGGGGAGCACCCGACCGGTCGCCCGAGGTGTGGTCGACCACCACCCCCTGGTCGGTCTCCCGGCCGAACAGGTCGGCCCAGGAGGCGTAGAACCCGAAACTGTGGTTGGCGAGGAGCCCCACCGACGCGAAGAGCGAGAGCTGCACCGCCAGCAGCAGCCCGATGCGGCCGCTGACGGAACGCCAGCCCCGGCGGGCAAGCCGTGGCCAGAGCCACACCGTGCCGGCGAACAGCACCATGGCGGCCAGGGCCGCCACCACCAGCGTGTTGTTGCTCGTGAGACCCATTGCTTGCTTTCGCTTTCCTCGGCCTTTGAAACGGCTTTGAGGAGATGAGTGAACCTCTCCTCTCGAGACACCGTCCTAGAGGGCGCAATGTCGCCGGATGCCCGAATCGGGCTCCGGATCCAAAGTCACTCGCAGAACCACGGGATGCGATGTCTGTCAGGACAGATGAGGAAATGTCGGGCGGGGTTCCGATCCGATCAACACGGCTGCGGCGTGCACTGCACGGACCGCGCCCCGAGGCCGTCCCCGTCCTCGTCGCCAGAGCCTGCGCTCTCGTAGGACTTCTGGACATCGCCGCCGGCGTCTTCCCACGCTTCCGGCACAGCCGTATGCACACCCTGGCCGAGGTGCTGCCCGGCGCGCTCGGCCCGTTCGCGGCCGCGCTCTCGCTCAGCACCGGCGTGCTGTTGCTGCTGCTCGCCCACGGCCTCAGGCGCCGCAAGCGCCGGGCCTGGCGGGCGGCGGTGGCACTGCTGCCGGCGGGCGCGCTGGCGCAGTTCACCTACCGCCACTCGCTGCTGGGCACGGTCATCTCGCTCGCCCTGCTCGCACCGCTGCTGCGCCACCGCGACCAGTTCAAGGCGCTGCCGGACCCGCGCAGCAGGTGGCGTGCGCTCGCCAACTTCGTCCTCATGGGCGCCGGTTCACTGGTCCTGGGCCTGATCATCGTCAGCGTCCACCCGAACCGCATGGTGGGCGACCCGAGCCTCGCCGACCGTCTCACCCACGTCCTGTACGGCCTGTTCGGCTTCGAGGGCCCGGTCGACTACCAGGGCGACACCTCCTGGACGGTCGGCGTCTCGCTGGGCGCGCTCGGCCTGCTGACGGCCATCACGACGATCTACCTCGCCTTCCGCCCCGAACACCCCGCCGCCCGCCTCACCGAGGAGGACGAGTCCCGCCTGCGGGCCCTGCTGGCCAAGCACGGCGGCCGTGACTCCCTCGGGCACTTCGCGCTGCGCCGCGACAAGGCCGTCGTCTTCTCCCCCAGCGGCAAGGCGGCCGTCACCTACCGCGTCGTCTCCGGCGTCATGCTCGCCAGCGGCGACCCGATCGGCGACGTAGAGGCCTGGCCGGGCGCCATCGAACGCTTCATGGACGAGGCGCAGGCCCACTCCTGGACGCCCGCCGTCATGGGCTGCTCGGAGACCGGCGGTGAGGTGTGGACCCGGGAGACCGGTCTGGACGCCCTCGAACTGGGCGACGAGGCGGTGGTGGACGTCGCGGATTTCTCGCTCGCCGGCCGCGCGATGCGCAACGTGCGCCAGATGGTCAAGCGCATCGAGCGCGCCGGTTACGAGACCCGGGTCCGGCGCGTCCGTGACCTCGGGGAGACCGAGCTCCAGCGGATCCGGCAGGCCGCCGACGACTGGCGCGGCACCGACACCGAGCGCGGCTTCTCGATGGCGCTCGGCCGCATCGGCGACCTCGCCGACGGCGACTGCCTCATCGCCACCGCCCACAAGGCCGACGACCAGCCCGGCCCCTACGGCGACCTCAAGGCGATCCTCCATTTCGTGCCCTGGGGCACCGACGGCGCCTCCCTGGACCTCATGCGACGGGACCGCTCGGCCGACCCCGGCATGAACGAACTGCTCATCGTCGCCGCCCTCCAGGCGGCCCCGAAGTTCGGCATCACGCGCGTGTCGCTGAACTTCGCCATGTTCCGCTCGGCCCTCGCCCGCGGCGAGAAGATCGGCGCGGGCCCGGTCCTGCGCGCCTGGCGCGGCCTGCTGGTCTTCCTGTCCCGCTGGTTCCAGATCGAGTCCCTCTACAAGTTCAACGCGAAGTTCCAGCCCCGCTGGGAGCCCCGCTTCGTCGTCTACCGGGCCTCCGGCGACCTTCCGCGCATCGGCTTCGCCGCCATGCAGGCGGAGGGCTTCGTCAACCTGGCCCTGCCGCTGCCGCGCTTCCTGCGCCGCCGCTCCAGCGCCGCACGCGTGTGTGCGCACGCGGTCGCGGAGCGGGACGTACGAGCGGCTTGACCCGCCTCGGGTCAGGACGTACGAGCGGCCTGACCCGCAACGGGTCCGGGACAGGCCCGAACGGAAGCCCCACCCCGTCCTCCAGCCCGGGGGCTTCCGTTCGGGCCGTGCGGCGGCCCCGCGCCTGCACGCGGGGCCTAGGCTGAACGTATGAGCAAGCAGAGCGGACGCGGGCGCGTCGCCGGCCTTCCGGAATGGGACCGCTGCGCGGTCATGGGGGTCGTGAACGTCACCCCCGACTCCTTCTCCGACGGCGGCCGCTGGTTCGACACGACGGCCGCCGTCAAGCACGGCCTCACCCTCGTCGCGGAGGGCGCCGACCTCGTGGACGTCGGCGGCGAGTCCACCCGCCCCGGCGCCACCCGCGTCGACGAGGCCGAGGAGCTCCGGCGGGTCGTCCCCGTCGTCCGCGGCCTCGCCGCCGAGGGCGTCACCGTGTCCGTGGACACCATGCGCGCCCGGGTCGCCGAGGAAGCTCTCGGTGCGGGCGCGCTCCTCGTCAACGACGTCAGCGGCGGCCTAGCCGACCCCGCGATGATCCCGGTCGTCGCCGACGCGGGCGCCCCCTTCGTCGTCATGCACTGGCGCGGCTTCCTGGAGGGCGGCAACGTCAAGGGCGTCTACGCCCACGTGGTCGCCGAGGTCGTCGACGAACTCCACGCGCGCGTGGACGCGGTCCTCAGCGGCGGGATCTCCCCCGACCGCGTCGTCGTCGACCCGGGCCTCGGCTTCTCCAAGGACGCCGAGCACGACCTGGTCCTGCTCTCCCACCTCGACCGCCTCCTCGGCCTCGGCCATCCCCTGCTCGTCGCCGCCTCCCGCAAGCGGTTCCTGGGCCGCGTCCTCGCCGGCCCCGAGGGCGCCCCGCCGCCCGCCCGCGAACGCGACGCCGCCACGGCGGCGGTCTCCGCCCTCGCCGCGCACGCCGGCGCGTGGGCCGTGCGCGTGCACGAGGTCCGCGCGACGGCGGACGCGGTACGGGTCGCCCGCGCCGTGGAAGGAGCGCGCACCGAGAACGCGCGCACCGCGGACAACAGCGCGGAAGGAGCCCGGTGAGCGCCCCCCACACCGACGTGGAACAGGTGGAGGCCGCCAACACGGCCTTCTACGAGGCACTGGAACGCGGCGACTTCGAAGTGGTCTCCTCGCTCTGGCTCACCCCCGCCGACCTCGGCGTCGACGAGGAGTACCACGACCCGGCCGACACCGGCGTGGTCTCCTGCGTGCACCCCGGCTGGCCCGTGCTGACCGGCCGCGGCGAGGTCCTCAGGTCGTACGCGCTGATCATGGCGAACACCGACTACATCCAGTTCTTCCTCACCGACGTGCATGTCTCCGTCACCGGCGACACCGCCCTGGTGACCTGCACCGAGAACATCCTCAGCGGCGGCCCCGCACCCGAGGGCGGCGAGGAACTCGGACCGCTCGTCGGTCAGCTGGTCGTCGCCACCAACGTGTTCCGCCGCACTCCCGACGGCTGGAAGATGTGGTCCCACCACGCCTCCCCGGTGCTGGCCGAGAACGACGAGGACGACGAGGACGAGACTCCCCCGTAGCCCGTCAGGACCAAGAAGTGGTTGGAATCACGAACCCCTGGGTAGGGGCGGCTACCAACCCGTGAGCCGCCGGGTTCCCCGGGGAAAACACCCGGTGAAACCCCCTGGAACCCGGTACCGGCCCGAGCCCGCACGGCCCGGCGCTGTCAGTGCCCGCGGGTAGATTCGTCCGAGGCCGGTGTGCCGCCCGCACCCGGCACGGACCGGCCGTACCGACGACTTGCAGGAGTGATTCGCGTGGATCGTGTCGCGCTGCGCGGCCTCAAGGCCCGCGGGCACCACGGTGTGTTCCCCAAGGAGCGCGAGGAGGGCCAGACCTTCATCGTGGACCTCGTCCTCGGACTGGACACCCGCCCGGCCGCCGCCGACGACGACCTGACGAAGACCGTGCACTACGGCATCGTGGCGGAGGAGGTGGTGGCCGTCGTCGAGGGCGAGCCCGTCAACCTCATCGAGACCCTCGCCGAGCGCATCGCCCAGGCCTGTCTGAAGCACCAGGGGGTAGAGGAGGTCGAGGTCAGGGTCCACAAACCCGACGCACCGATCACCGTCCCCTTCGACGACGTGACCGTCACCATCATCCGGAGCCGAGTATGACCGCGTCCTTCGCCGCGGGTCCGAGCGACCCGACCGTACAGCCGGTGCCCGCAGCGGTCGTGCAGCAGGTGGACGCCGCCGACACCACCCTGCACAACCCCAAGCGCGCCGTGATCTCCCTCGGCTCCAACCTCGGCAACCGCCTGGAGACCCTCCAGGGCGCCGTCGACGCCCTCGAGGACACCCCCGGCGTGCGCGTGAAGTCGGTCTCCCCCGTCTACGAGACCGAGCCCTGGGGTGTGGCCGCCGACAGCCAGCCGTCGTACTTCAACGCGGTCGTCGTCCTCAAGACCACCCTCCCCCCGGCCTCCCTGCTGGAGCGGGCCCACGCCGTCGAGGAGGCCTTCAACCGGGTCCGCGACGAGCGCTGGGGCCCGCGCACCCTCGACGTCGACATCGTCGCCTACGCGGAAGTCGTCTCCGACGACCCGGTCCTCACCCTGCCGCACCCCCGCGCCCACGAGCGCGCCTTCGTCCTCGCCCCCTGGCACGACGTGGAGCCCGAGGCGCAGCTGCCCGGCCGCGGCCCGGTCGCGGCCCTGCTCGACACCGTCACCCGGGACGGCGTGGAAGCCCGCAAGGACCTGGAACTCCGGCTGCCCGAATAGCCGTTAAGGTCAAGACGGCCACACTTCGTGGGACGACGGGGGAGCTGAAGGAACACCGTGAAAGAGCTGCGCATCAGGCTGCTGGTCGGCGTCTTCGTCGTGGCCGGGGTCCTGTCCTGGGCGGGCGCCCGCCTGTGGAACTCGGTCGGGACCCTGCCCAGCGTCCCGCTGGCCGCGCCCGTCGTGCTGGCCCTGATCGCCGTGGTCCTCACGGCCACGGCCCTGTCCATCCGGGCCCGCCTGAAGGCCCAGCGCGAGCGGGCCCCGGAGGCGAAGGGCGTCGACCCCCTGATGGCGGCCCGTGCGGTGGTCTTCGGCCAGGCCAGCGCTCTGGTGGCCGCCCTCGTCTCCGGCATGTACGGCGGCACCGGCGTCTTCCTCCTGGAGTCCCTCGACATCCCCGCCCGCCGCGACCAGGCCATCTACGCCGGCTTCTCGGTCCTCGCCGGCATCGCGGTCATAGCGGCCGCCCTCTTCCTGGAACGCGTCTGCAAACTCCCCGAGGACGACGACCGCAACACGGGGGCTCCGTCGGCGGCGTGAGGCTCACCACCGAACACGGGCAGCGGGATCAAACGAGTCAGCGGGCCAGCGGGCCAGCGGGCCAGCGGGCCAGCGGGCCAGCGGGTCAGCGGGCCAGCGGGCCAGCGGGTCAGCGGGCCATGATGAGACTCATCGCCTCGTTGCGCGTCGCCGCGTCCCGCAGCTGGCCCCGTACGGCCGAGGTGAGCGTCTTGGCGCCGGGCTTGCGGATGCCCCGCATGGACATGCACATGTGCTCGCACTCCACGACGACGATGACCCCGCGCGGCTCCAGGATCTCCATCAGGGAGTCGGCTATCTGCGTGGTGAGTCGTTCCTGCACCTGCGGCCGGCGGGCGTAGACGTCCACCAGACGGGCCAGCTTCGACAGCCCGGTGATCTTTCCCGAGGTGGACGGGATGTACCCGACGTGGGCCACCCCACGGAACGGGACCAGATGATGCTCGCAGGTCGAGTACACCTCGATGTCCTTCACGAGCACCATCTCGTCGTGCCCCAGGTCGAACGTCGTGGTCAGCACGTCCTCGGGCTGCTGCCACAGTCCCGCGAAGATCTCCTTGTACGCCCGAGCCACCCGCCCCGGTGTCTCCCTCAGGCCCTCGCGGTCCGGGTTCTCGCCGACCGCGATCAGGAGTTCGCGGACGGCGTTCTCGGCGCGCTTCTCGTCGAACTCGCCGATGGGGCCCTCGCCGTCCAGCGTCACGGGGTCGGTCATCTGGTGCCTCGTTCCTAGAAGTCCCTCACGGCCGAAAAAAGCCGTGCCCCCCAGGCTAAAACCTGGGGGGCACGGCATCCATTCCGGGCCCGTGGGGCCGCCGGGCGAGCGTCAGCTCTCCGGGCGGTCCTCGGGTACGGCCTCCGTGGCCGGCTCCGACGCGGTCGACTTGGCGGTGCTGATCGCCGGGGTCGCGCCGTTGGCGCCGTTCGTCAGTGCGAGCTCCTTGGGGGAGAGCACAGGCGGACGGGTGGAGGGGGTGCGCCGGGAGGAACCGGTCCAGGCCGGGCGCGCCGGGCGCTTGACGATGGCGGAGAAGATCTCGGCGATCTCCTCCTTGCCCAGCGTCTCCTTCTCGAGGAGCTGAAGCACCAGGTTGTCGAGGACGTCGCGGTTCTCGACCAGGATCTCCCAGGCCTCGTTGTGCGCGTTCTCGATGAGCTTCTTGACCTCTTCGTCCACCAGCGCGGCGACCTCTTCCGAGTAGTCGCGCTGGTGAGCCATCTCACGTCCGAGGAACGGCTCGGTGTTGTCGCCGCCGAACTTGATGGCGCCGAGGCGCTCGGTCATGCCGTACTGGGTGACCATCGCGCGGGCCGTGGCGGTGGCCTTCTCGATGTCGTTCGCGGCGCCGGTGGTCGGGTCGTGGAAGACCAGTTCCTCGGCGGCGCGCCCGCCCAGCATGTAGGCGAGCTGGTCGAGCATCTCGTTGCGCGTGGTCGAGTACTTGTCCTCGTCCGGCAGGACCATCGTGTAGCCCAGAGCACGGCCCCGCGAGAGGATCGTGATCTTGTGGACCGGGTCGGAGTTGGGGGAGGCCGCCGCGACCAGGGCGTGTCCGCCCTCGTGGTACGCGGTGATCTTCTTCTCCTTGTCCGACATGATCCGGGTCCGCTTCTGCGGGCCCGCCACGACGCGGTCGATGGCCTCGTCGAGCATGTGGTTGTCGATCAGCTTGCGGTCCGAGCGGGCGGTCAGCAGGGCCGCCTCGTTCAGCACGTTGGACAGATCGGCACCCGTGAAGCCCGGCGTACGGCGGGCGACGGCCGCGAGGTCGACGTCCGGGGCGACCGGCTTGCCCTTCTGGTGGACCTTGAGGATCTCCAGACGGCCCTGCATGTCCGGGCGGTCGACCGCGATCTGGCGGTCGAAGCGGCCGGGCCGCAGAAGGGCCGGGTCGAGGATGTCGGGCCGGTTCGTGGCGGCGATGAGGATCACGCCGCCCTTGACGTCGAAGCCGTCCATCTCGACGAGCAGCTGGTTCAGCGTCTGCTCGCGCTCGTCGTGACCGCCGCCGAGGCCGGCGCCGCGGTGGCGGCCGACCGCGTCGATCTCGTCGACGAAGACGATCGCCGGGGCGTTCGCCTTGGCCTGCTCGAACAGGTCACGGACCCGGGAGGCACCGACACCGACGAACATCTCGACGAAGTCGGAACCGGAGATCGAGTAGAAGGGGACACCGGCCTCGCCCGCGACGGCGCGCGCGAGCAGGGTCTTGCCGGTGCCGGGGGGGCCGTACAGCAGTACGCCCTTGGGGATCTTGGCCCCGACCGCCTGGAACTTCGCGGGTTCCTGGAGGAACTCCTTGATCTCCTGGAGCTCCTCGACGGCCTCGTCCGAGCCGGCGACGTCCGAGAACGTCGTCTTCGGGGTGTCCTTGGTGATGAGCTTCGCCTTGGACTTCCCGAAGTTCATCACCCGGGAGCCGCCGCCCTGCATCTGGTTCATCAGGAACAGGAAGACGACCACGATGAGGACGAAGGGGAGCAGGGAGAGCAGGATCCCGACGAAGGCGTTCTGCTTCGTCGGCGAGACGGTGTAGCCGTCGGGGATCTGCTTGTCCTGGTACTTGTTCTGTAGCACATTGGCGAGGTCACGGCCCTGGTCGCCGATGTAGCTCGCCTGGATCTTCGAGCTGCCCTCGACCTTTTCGCCGTCCTTGAGCTCGACCTTGACGGTCTGCTCGTCGCCGGTGGTCAGTTTGGCCTGCTGGACCTTGTTGTCATTGATCGCCTGGACGACCTGGCCGGTGTCCACCGTCTTGTAGCCGCCGGACGAGCCGACGACCTGCATCAACACGACCACGGCAAGGACGGCCAGCACGATCCACATGACCGGCCCACGGAAGTATCGCTTCACGTCCATCCATACGGAGCGGTGCCGCCCCGTCCCTCCTGCCATAGTGAGTTTGATAAGACAGTTCTTCTGACGGTACCCCAGCATTGTGGGCCGAAGCCGCACTGGTGGGCTTCACGAGCCGTCTGCATGCTCCAACGGCGCGGGACCGGCTGGGGTTCCCGATCGTTCCCGATCGTCTCAGCGAGCTGGGGCCATCTGGCTCAGCCGCCGTAGACGTGGGGCGCGAGCGTACCGACGAACGGGAGGTTGCGGTACTTCTCGGCGTAGTCGAGACCGTAGCCGACGACGAACTCGTTGGGGATGTCGAAGCCGACCCACTCGACGTCGATGGCGACCTTGGCGGCGTCCGGCTTGCGCAGCAGGGTGCACACCTTGAGCGACTCCGGCTCGCGGGAGCCGAGGTTGGACAGCAGCCAGGACAGCGTCAGGCCGGAGTCGATGATGTCCTCGACGATCAGGACGTGGCGGCCCTTGATGTCGGTGTCGAGGTCCTTGAGGATCCGCACCACGCCGGAGGACTGGGTGCCCGCGCCGTAGGAGGACACGGCCATCCAGTCCATGGTGACGGGGGTGGACAGCGCCCGGGCGAGGTCCGCCATGACCATCACCGCGCCCTTGAGGACGCCGACGATGAGCAGGTCCTTGCCCGCGTACTCAGCGTCGATCTTCGCGGCGAGCTCCACGAGCTTCGCGTCGATCTCTTCCTTGGTGATGAGTACCTCTTTGAGGTCGGCACCCATGTCTTTCGCGTCCACCCGCATCACTTTCGGTCGTCCTACCGGCCGCCCACCCTCCCCCGGAGGGGAGCCATGGATTCAGCCTTGCCGAATCACCAGTCTGCCACCCTGTCGCTGGGCGACGACCTTGCCGGGGAGATTGATGGCTCCCTGGCCGCGCCAGCCGGTGATCAGCCGGTCGATCTCCTCGATGTGGCGGGCGAACAGCGAGCCCGCCGGGGCGCCCGCCTCGATGGCCGCCTGGCGCAGGATGCGGCGGCGTACGGCGGGCGGCAGGGCGTAGAGCTTGGCGCACTCCAGGAGGCCGGCGGCGTCGCGTACGGAGGCCTCGGCCCGGCGGGCCCAGGTGTCGAGGGCGTCGGCGTCGTCGCGGGAGAGCTGGGCGGTGCGGGCGAGCGCCTCGACGACTCCTTTGCCGAGCGCCTTCTCCAGCGCGGGCAGGCCTTCGTGGCGCAGGCGGGAGCGGGTGTAGGCGGGGTCGGCGTTGTGCGGGTCGTCCCAGACGGGCAGGGACTGGACCATGCAGGCCTTTCGGGCGGTCTGCCGGTCGAGTTCCAGGAAGGGGCGCCGGTAGCGGCGGGTGGCCCCCGGGCCTCCGGTGACGGCGGCCATGCCGGACAGGGAGCGGATGCCGGAGCCGCGGGCGAGGCCGAGCAGGACGGTTTCGGCCTGGTCGTCGCGGGTGTGGCCGAGCAGGACGGCGGTGGCGCCGTGGCGTTCGGCGGCGGCGTCGAGGGCGGCGTAGCGGGCGTCGCGGGCGGCGGCTTCGGGCCCGCCTTCGCGGCCGACGCTGACGGCGGTGGACTCGACGGGGTCCAGGCCGAGTTCGCGCAGGCGCAGGACGACTTCCTCGGCGCGCAGGTCGGAGCCTGCCTGGAGGCCGTGGTCGACGGTGACGCCGCCGGCGCGGATGCCGAGTTTGGGGGCCTCGAAGGCGAGGGCGGAGGCGAGGGCCATGGAGTCGGCCCCGCCGGAGCAGGCCACGAGCACGAGCGGCGAGGGCTGGTGCGGGGGCCGCGCCGAGGGCTCGGCGGAGGTCTGGTGTTCGTTGAGGAGGTCGTGGAGGACGCGGCGGACCGCCAGGCGTATCGCCGCGACCGCAGGATGGGGACCCATGTCCGGTTCCCTTCATGAAGTTTTCGGGGGTGAGCCCGAGGTTCGGTCACTCAGAGTGTGTAGATGGTGACAGAACCGGGCCGTTCCCCGAGCATTGCACGCCTACCCATGGCTCACGGTCCCTCGGACGGGTGATTGAAGGGGCGTTCGCCTGCCGTCGGCCGGATTCCTCTCATGTCGTGAACACCCGGCTCACGACTCGGCTTTGCGGTGCACCCGCGCGACCCAGTCCGCCGGTTTGGCGATCTCCGCCTTGGTGGGGAGGGTGTTGGGGGAGGTCCACACGCGGTTGAAGCCGTCCATGCCGACCTGGTCGACGACGGCGCTGACGAAGCGTTCGCCGTCGCGGTACTGGCGGAGCTTGGCGTCGAGGCCCAGGAGTTTGCGCAGGGCCATGTCCAGGCGGGAGGCGCCCTTGGCCCGCCGTTGCTGGAACTTCTCGCGGATCTCGGCGACGCTCGGCACCACGGCGGGGCCGACGCCGTCCATGACGAAGTCGGCGTGGCCCTCCAGGAGGGACATCACGGCGGTGAGCCGGCCGAGGATCTCCCGCTGGGCGGGGGTCTGCACGAGCTCCACGAGGGAGCGGCCGCCGTCCTCGTCCTCCTCGCCGTCCGGGCGTCCGCCGGCGAGGGTCTGGGCGGCTTCCCGGATGCGTTCCAGCACGGTCATGGGGTCGACCTCGGTCTCCCCCAGGAACGACTGGATCTCGCCCTCCAGGTGGTCGCGCAGCCAGGGCACGGCGGTGAACTGGGTGCGGTGGGTCTCCTCGTGGAGGCAGACCCAGAGGCGGAAGTCGTGGGGCTGGACGTCGAGTTCGCGTTCGACGTGCACGATGTTCGGGGCGACGAGGAGGAGTCGGCCGCCGCCGTTCTCCCCCGCCGGGAGTTCGCGGGTGGCCGGGGCGAAGGTCTCGTACTGGCCGAGGACACGGGACGACAGGAACGACAGCAGCATGCCGAGTTCGACGCCGGTCACCTTGCCGCCGACAGCGCCGAGGACCGCGCCGCCAGGGGTGTTGCCGCGGCGTTCCTGCATCTTCTCCAGGAGCGGCTTGAGGATCTCCCGGAACCCGGCGACGTTCGCCCGGACCCAGCCGGGACGGTCGACGACGAGTACGGGAGTGTCGTGGACGTCCTCGGTCGCCATCCGGGTGAAGCCGCGGACGTGTTCCTCCGAGGCCTTGGCGTGCCGGCGCAGTTCCGCGACGACGGCCCGGGCCTCGTCGCGGCTCACGTCGGGGCCCGGCCGCACGAGCCGGGTCGCGGTCGCCACCGCGAGATTCCAGTCGACCAACTCGGCACCACCGATGCTCGTCATGCGTCAACCGTACGTGAGCGCTCCCGCTTGGGGCAGGCCGCGCGAGCGGACAGGACGGGCGCCGGGCCGGGCGCGTGGTCGGGAGGGGGCAGGGCGACCGGTCGGGCGATGAGTCGGCGCGGGCCGGGCGCGGGCCGGGCGGCGAGTTGGGCGCGGGCCGGGCGGCAAGTTGGGCGCGGGCCGGGCGGCGAGTTGGGCGGCGAGTTGGGCCGCGGGTCAGGCACCGGGCCGGACACGAGTCGGACGCCCGGTCCCGCGACGAGTCGGGGCGCGGGTCGGACGCCTGGTCCGGCAACGAGTCGGACCGCGAGTCGAGCGCCGGCCCCGGGCGCCCGGTCAGCCGCAGCCGCAGGCGGCCAGGGCGGAGGCCGTGCGGTCCAGGGCGCTCTGCGCGGTCGCCGGGTCGGTGGTGCCGGAGGTCAGGAACGCGAAGGCGAACAGCCGTCCGTCCTGGTCGACGACCGTCCCGGCCAGCGTGTTGACCCCGGTCAGGGTCCCCGTCTTGGCCCGTACGACGCCTGCCGCGCCGTCGGTGTAACGGCTGGTCAGAGTGCCGGTGAAGCCGGCCACGGGGAGGCCGGTGAGGACCGGGCGCAGCTCCGGGTGAGCGGGGTCGCCGGCCTTCACCAGCAGGGCGGTCAGCAGGTTCGCGGTGAGCCGGTCGGCGCGGTCGAGTCCGCTGCCGTCGTGGAACCGGGCACCGGCGAGCGGGAGTCCGAGCTTCTTCAGCCGGTCGTGGATCGCCTCGCCGCCGCCGTCGAAGTCGGCGCGCTGCTTGGCGGCCACGGCGGTCTGGCGGGCGAGGGCTTCGGCGATGTCGTTGTCGCTGTTGGTCAGCATGCGTTCGACCAGGGCGGACAGGGGCGGCGAGGAGACCTCGGCCAGGGTCTCGGCGCGGCCGGTGGCCTTGGAGGGGCCGGGGGCCGTGGTCTTGACGCCGCGGTCCGCGAGGAACGCGGCGAACGCACGGGTCGCGTCCGTCGCCGGGTCCGTCACGCGTGGGGCCGGCCCGCTGGTCGTGGAGTCGGTGCGGGCCTCGTCAGCCATCAGGGCGCTGACGGGGGCGAGGTTGTCGTTGACCCCGATCGGGTGGATCTCGGAACCGGCGTAGAGGGTCTTGTCGTAGGAGAGCGTGACCTTGCCGATGTGCCGCTTCTTGAGGGCGGCGGCGGTCTCGTCGGCCAGCTCGCGCAGGCTCGCCCAGCCTCCCCCGGTGTCCGGGCGGGCGGTGAGCGTGGGGTCGCCGCCGCCGACGAGGACGAGTTCCTTGGTGTCGGGTTCGAGAGCCGCGCGGGTGGTGAGGCGGTGATCGGCGCCGAGGGCCGACAGGGCGGCGACGGCGGTGGCGATCTTCGTGGTGGAGGCGGGTGTCAGCGCGGTCCCGGCGCCCGCGCCGTAGAGCCGTCTGCCGCTGGCCACGTCCACGACGACGGCGGTGTGGCGGGCGCCGAGGGCCGGGTTGCCGAGGAGCGGCCCGAGGACGCCGGCGAGTGCCTTTCCGGTCGGCGCGGACTTCACGGTCACTCCCTGGGCGCCCAGGCCGACGAGGACGGACGGGGCGCTCGGGGCGGGACGCGGCCCGGCGGCGGCCGTACCGGAGTCGCCTTCGTGATCTGTGCCACCCGGTTGCTCCAGTGCGACCGCCCGGTCCCGCTCGGCCGTACGCTGACCCGAGGAGTCCCAGGGACCGGCTGCGGTCACCACGGTGGCGGCCAGCGCCAGACCGGCGCCGGCGGCACCCGCGGTGTACTGCCAGGTCTTGACGGTCTTCGGCCGGGAGATCCCGGCCAGCCGTGTGACCTGCGGTTTCACGACGGCGGCGGTGCGTGCGAGAGACGGCCGTACGGCGTCCGCGGCCCGGGTCAGTCCTGGGCGTACGGCGCCCGCGGCGCGTGCCAGACGCGGTCGTACGGCGTTCGCGACCCGCGCCACACGCGGTCTCGCGGTCCGCCAAGGCCTCAGTTCAGGCACGACCAACAGCCCCTTTCGCGATCACACACCTGCGTGAGGGACACTTAACCACCAGAACTATGTGTTGATCATGGAGGAGCCACCGGTGGAGTTCGACGTCACGATCGAGATCCCGAAGGGTTCGCGGAACAAGTACGAGGTGGACCACGAGACCGGTCGGATCCGCCTGGACCGTCGACTCTTCACCTCGACCGCCTACCCGACCGACTACGGCTTCGTCGAGAACACCCTCGGCGAGGACGGCGACCCGTTGGACGCGCTGGTCATTCTTGACGAGCCGACGTTCCCGGGCTGCCTCATCAAGTGCCGTGCGATCGGCATGTTCCGGATGACGGACGAGGCCGGCGGCGACGACAAGCTGCTGTGCGTCCCGGCGACGGACCCGCGCGTCGAGCACCTGCGCGACATCCACCACGTCTCCGAGTTCGACCGCCTGGAGATCCAGCACTTCTTCGAGGTCTACAAGGACCTGGAGCCCGGCAAGTCCGTCGAGGGCGCCGACTGGGTCGGCCGGGTCGACGCCGAGGCCGAGATCGAGCGGTCCTACAAGCGCTTCAAGGACCAGGGCGGCCACTGAGCCCTGTGCCACGGACGGGCCGCACGCGCACGCGTGCGGCCCGTTCGCGTGCCCGCGCATACTGAGGCCTACGGAATGTGTCGTTCAGGGAGCGTTACGGAGTGACGGAGGCGGAGTACCGCAAGCCGCAGTCGGACGAGGCCAGGAGTCTCTACGACTCCGAGATCACGTCCGAGTTCGCCCTTCCCGACGGGCTCGCGATGCCGAGAACCGCCGGCGGCGAGCCGGAGACGACCTCCGAGTTCGCGCTGCCCAAGGGGCTCGACGTCCCGCAGGCGCCGGCCGCGGAGCCGGAGGGGTCGGCGTTCAGCACGCCCCGGACCTACAGCGCGAAGGACGCGCCGCCCGCGTTCACCCCGCCGACCGGCATACCGGTGGTCAGCCTCACCAAGGACGTGCCCTGGCAGGACCGGATGCGCACGATGCTGCGGATGCCGGTCGCCGAACGGCCCGCGCCGGAGCCGGCCGCCAAGTCGGAGGACGAGTCCGGTCCCGCCGTGCCGCGCGTGCTCGACCTGACCCTCAGGATCGGCGAGCTGCTGCTCGCGGGCGGTGAGGGCGCCGAGGACGTGGAGGCGGCGATGTTCGCCGTGTGCCGGTCCTTCGGCCTGGACCGCTGCGAGCCGAACGTCACCTTCACGCTGCTGTCGATCTCGTACCAGCCCTCGCTCGTGGACGACCCCGTGACGGCGTCCAGGACCGTGCGGCGGCGCGGCACCGACTACACCCGCCTCGCGGCCGTCTTCCGGCTCGTGGACGACCTCAGCGACCCCGAGGCGGCCATGACGCTGGAGGAGGCCTACCGGCGGCTCGCCGAGATCCGGCGCAACCGGCACCCGTATCCGACCTGGGTGCTCACCTCGGCGAGCGGGCTCCTTGCGGGTGCCGCCTCGGTGCTCGTCGGCGGTGACCTGGTGGTGTTCGTCGCGGCCATGCTGGGCGCGATGCTCGGCGACCGGCTGGCGTGGCTGTGCGCGGGGCGCGGGCTGCCGGAGTTCTACCAGTTCACGGTGGCCGCGATGCCGCCGGCCGCGATCGGGATCGCGCTCACCCTGGCCGACGTCGACGTGAAGGCGTCCGCGGTCATCACCGGTGGGCTGTTCGCGCTGCTGCCCGGACGGGCCCTGGTCGCGGGCGTCCAGGACGGCCTGACCGGCTTCTACATCACGGCGTCGGCGCGGCTCCTGGAGGTCATGTACTTCTTCGTGGGCATCGTCGTGGGCGTCCTGGTGATGCTCTACGTCGGCGTGCAGCTGGGGGCGCATCTCAACCCGGACGAGGCGCTGTCCACGGATCCGCGGCCCCTGTGGCAGACGGGCGCGTCGATGCTGCTGTCCCTGACCTTCGCCGTGCTGCTCCAGCAGGAACGTTCCACTGTCCTTGCGGTGACGCTGAACGGTGGCGTCGCCTGGTGTGTGTACGGCGCGATGCACTACACCGCCGATTTCTCCCCGGTCGCCTCCACGGCCGTCGCCGCGGGGCTCGTGGGCCTGTTCGGGCAGTTGCTGTCCCGGTTCCGCTTCGCCTCCGCGCTGCCGTACACGACCGCGGCGATCGGGCCGCTGCTGCCGGGTTCGGCGACGTACTTCGGGCTGCTGTCGATCGCGCAGAACCATGTCGACGAAGGCCTGGTGTCGCTGTCCAAGGCGGCGGCACTCGCGATGGCGATCGCGATCGGGGTCAACCTGGGGTCGGAGGTCTCCCGGCTGTTTCTCCGAGTGGGGTCGGCGGGCAAGCGCCGGGCTGCCAAGAGGACGCGCGGGTTCTGACCCTGCCCTCAGTACCCCTGGTTGTAGGGGTCCTGCTGGTTCTGTCCGCCGTACTGCTGCTGGTTGCCGTAGTTCTGCGGGTACTGCTGGGCGTACGGCTGCTGCTGCGGCTGCTGGTCGCCGTACGGCTGTTGCTGCTGGCCGTAGTACTGGTCGTAGCCGTTGTGCTGCTGCGGGGGCTGGGGCGGCTGCTGCTGGTCGTTGGAGGGGATGCGGCGGAGCTGGGTCGTGGCGTCGTCCATCTGGGGCTGGTACGGCTGCTGGGCGGGGGTCGCCGGGTTCTGGGCCGCCGCCCGCTTCTTCTTCCCGCGCTCGCGCAGGTACTCGATCAGGATCGGGACCACCGAGACCAGGACGATCAGGACGAGGATCGCCTCGACGTTCTTCTTGATGACGTCGATCTGGCCGAGCCAGTAGCCGGCGAGGGTGACACCCGTGCCCCAGGCCACGCCGCCGATGACGTTGTACGTCAGGAAGGTGCGGTACTTCATCCGGCCCGCGCCCGCCACGATGGGGGCGAAGGTGCGCACGATGGGGACGAAGCGGGCCAGGACGATCGCCTTGGGGCCGAACTTCTCCATGAACTCGTGGGCCTTCTCCAGGTTCTCCTGTTTGAAGAGCTTGGAGTTGGGGCGGCTGAAGAGCTTGGGCCCGAAGAACTTGCCGATCATGTAGCCGACCTGGTCGCCGAGGACGGCGGCACCCACGATGAGCGCGCACACGAGCCACAGGGGCTGGCTGATGTACTGCCCCTGTGCCACGAACAGACCCGCCGTGAACAGCAGGGAGTCACCCGGCAGGAACGCGAACAGGCCCGACTCGGCGAAGACGATCAGCAGGATGCCGGGCAGGCTGAAGGTCTGGATCAGATAGTCGGGACTGATCCACTCGGGGCCGAGCGCGAGCGTGGTCACGGGATTGGGGCTCCTGCTGGTGGGGCGGGCGGGGCTGGCTGCCCAAACGTACAACGCAGCCGTGGTGACCCAGGTTCCATGGGGCACCCCAGGATGCACTGTGCGCCGCCGGGGACAAAGCTGTGAGCCATGGGAATTGACGAATACGGCGGCGGCCAGGGGCCCCAGCCGGATGTGCTCGTGGTGACCACCAACGACGTGCCCGGCCACCGGGTCCAGGAGGTGCTGGGCGAGGTGTTCGGACTGACCGTGCGGTCCCGGCACCTGGGCAGTCAGATCGGCGCGGGGCTCAAGTCGATGATCGGCGGTGAGCTCAGGGGGCTGACGAAGACGCTGGTGCAGACCCGCAACCAGGCGATGGAACGGCTCGTGGAGCAGGCACGCGCGCGTGGCGCGAACGCGGTGCTCGCCTTCCGGTTCGACGTCACGGAGGCGGCGGACGTGGGGACGGAGGTGTGCGCCTACGGCACGGCGGTGATCCTGGCCCGGGAGTAGCCCCGGGCCAGGGCCCCTAGGAGGTGTGCCGGGCCGCGTTGGCCGTGATGGCGTCCCTCAGGTGCTCGGCGAGGCCGGGACGCATGGAGTCGTAGAACGCCTTGAAGCGTTCGTCGGCGACGTACATCTCGGCCAGGCCGAGGTGCATCTCGTACGGGCAGTCGTAGAACCAGCCGCAGATGTGCTGCCGGTGTTCCTCGGCCAGGTCCATGGCCGCCCGCGAGGTCGGCGGGTCACCGGCGGCCATCAGGGCGTCGTAGCGCTCGCCCCAGTCCCTGACCTCGTCCTGCATGCGTTTCCAGTCGGCCTTGGTGTAGCGCGCGGCGCGGCGCTGGGACTCGGCGTAGGCCTCGGTGCCGCCCCAGCGCTGTTCGGCCTCCTCGGCGTACTGCTCGGGGTCCTTGTCGCCGAACACCTCGAACCTCTCCTCCGGTGTCAGGTCGATGCCCATCGTGCGTGCCTCCATGGCGTGTTCCACGGCCGCCGCCATCTTCTGGAGCTTCTCGATCCGGGCGGTCAGCAGTTCGTGCTGCCGGCGCAGGTGCGCGCGGGGGTCTGCTTTTCCGGTGGCCTGATCGTCGAGCAGGGCGGCGACCTCGTCGAGCGGGAAGCCGAGCTCGCGGTAGAAGAGGATCTGCTGAAGCCGGTCGAGGTCCTCGTCGCCGTAGCGCCGGTGGCCCGCGTGGCTGCGCTCGCGGGGCACGAGCAGGCCGATGTCGTCGTAGTGGTGCAGCGTGCGCACCGTCACGCCGGCGAAGCCCGCGACCTGTCCCACCGAGTAGCCCACCTCGTCCGCTCCCTTCCCGGTACGCCCTCCACGGTGGCTTCTCACGCCACGTGAGGTGCAAGCCCGGCAGGAACGCCTCCGGATGTCAGGCCCGTTTTGTCCGCTTATCGTGAGCCCGTGGCCCAGGACACCGCGCGACAGGCATCCGCCGCCCCGGCGACCCCGGCGCACGCCCTGCTGCCGTTGATCCTGCCCGCCCTCGCGGTCGGCGTGGGCGCGAGCCTGCTGCTGATCGGGGTGAGCGCGGCGGCCGAGCAGCTCCAGCACGTGCTGTGGCGGAGTCTGCCGGACGCGCTGGGAGTGGGCCGGTACTCGGTGCTGTGGATGCTGGTGATGCTCACGGCGACGGGGGTGGCCGTGGGGCTGGTGGTGTGGAAGGTGCCGGGGCACGCCGGGCCGGACCCGGCCACCATGGGGCTGGACGCTCCCGTGCTGCCGCCCGCGGTGCTGCCGGGGCTGCTTCTGGCGACCGCGCTGATGCTCGCGGGCGGCCCGAGCCTGGGCCCGGAGAACCCGCTGATCGCGGTGAACGTGGCGCTCGCCTTCTGGGCGGGGCGCCTGCTGGTCCCGCGGATGCCGCGCGGGCTGTGGCCGGCGCTGGCGGAGGCGGGCACGATCGGCGCCCTGTTCGGGACGCCGGTGGCCGCGGCGCTGGTGATCTCCGAGGCGCTGGCCGGGCGGCAGGTCGGGGGCGCCCTGTGGGACAACGTGTTCGGGCCCCTGGTGGCGGCCACGGCCGGCGCACTGACCACCACCCTGGTGGCCGAACCGAGTTTCGATCTGCATCTGCCCGCGTTCGGGCAGCCCGGCTGGGACGACCTGCTGGCGGTACTGGTGGTCGCCTCAGCGGCGGCGCTGCTCGGCATGGCGGCCGTGCTGGCCTTCCCGTACGTCCACGCCGCGTTCGCACGGCTGCGCCATCCGATGCTGGCGCTGCCCGCCGGCGGGCTCGTCCTGGGGCTGCTGGCGGCCGTGGGCGGCCATCTGACGCTCTTCAAGGGGCTGGACGAGATCAGTGAGCTGGCGGCGGACCCACAGCGCTGGTCGGCTGGGGAGTTCGCCACGATGGCGGTGGTCAAGCTGGCCGCACTGCTCGTGGCGGCTTCCTGCGGCTTCCGCGGCGGGCGGATCTTCCCCGCCGTGTTCGTGGGCGTCGCCTTCGGCCTCGGCGCCCACGCGCTCGTGGACGCCGTCCACCCGGCCCTCGGGGTGGCGGCGGGCGTGCTCGGTGTGCTGCTCGCCGTCACCCGGCAGGCCTGGGTGAGCCTGTTCACCGCCGCCGTGCTGGTGGCCTCGCCCGCGATCCTCGCCCTGCTGTGCATCGGCTCCCTCACCGCCTGGCTGCTGGTGACCGGAAGGCCGCAGATGCAGTTGCGCCCGGACGGAACCCCCGTCCGCTGACCGACGTTGATCCCTTCTAGGAGGCACACCCATGCCACTGCACCAAGGGCCCGAGAAGCCCGACGAGCGTCCGATGTCCGTCAACCCCTTCTACGGCGCGGCCGATCCGGTCGGCGGGATGACCGAGGCCCCGCCCAAGCACCGGCTGCCCACCGCGCCGATGCCGCCGGCCACGGCGCACCAGCTGGTCCGCGACGAGCTGATGCTGGACGGCAACTCCCGCCTGAACCTGGCCACCTTCGTGACCACCTGGATGGAACCGCAGGCCGGGGTCCTGATGGCGGAGTGCCGCGACAAGAACATGATCGACAAGGACGAGTACCCGCGCACCGCCGAACTGGAGCGGCGCTGTGTGGCGATGCTCGCGGATCTGTGGCACGCGCCGGATCCGTCGTCCGCGGTGGGCTGTTCGACGACCGGGTCCAGCGAGGCGTGCATGCTCGCCGGGATGGCGCTGAAGCGGCGCTGGGCCCGGCGCAACGCCGACCGGTACCCCGGGGCTGCCCGGCCCAACCTGGTCATGGGGGTCAACGTCCAGGTGTGCTGGGAGAAGTTCTGCAACTTCTGGGAGGTGGAGGCCCGGCTGGTACCCATGGAGGGCGAGCGCTTCCATCTCGACCCGCAGGCCGCCGCCGAGCTGTGCGACGAGAACACCATCGGGGTCGTGGGCATCCTCGGCTCGACCTTCGACGGCTCCTACGAGCCGATCGCGGACCTGTGTTCCGCCCTGGACGCTCTCCAGGAGCGCACCGGCCTGGACGTCCCGGTCCACGTCGACGGGGCGTCCGGCGCCATGGTCGCGCCCTTCCTCGACGAGGACCTGGTGTGGGACTTCCGGCTGCCGAGGGTCGCCTCGATCAACACCTCCGGCCACAAGTACGGGCTGGTCTACCCCGGTGTCGGCTGGGCGCTGTGGCGGGACGGCGAGGCCCTGCCCGAGGAGCTCGTCTTCCGCGTGAACTACCTGGGCGGCAACATGCCGACGTTCGCGCTGAACTTCTCCCGGCCCGGGGCGCAGGTGGTCGCGCAGTACTACACGTTCCTACGGCTGGGTCGCGAGGGGTACCGGGCCGTGCAGCAGTCCACGCGGGACGTGGCCCGGCGCGTCGCCGACGGGGTGGAGTCGCTCGGCGACTTCCGGCTGCTGACCCGGGGCGACGAGCTGCCGGTGTTCGCCTTCACCACGGCACCGGACGTCGAGGCGTACGACGTCTTCGACGTGTCCCGGCGGCTGCGCGAGCGGGGCTGGCTGGTTCCGGCGTACACCTTCCCCCCGAACCGCGAGGACCTGTCCGTCCTGAGAGTCGTCTGCCGCAACGGCTTCTCGACCGACCTCGCCGACATGTTCGTGGACGACCTGACCCAACTCCTCCCCGAACTGCGCCGCCAGCCGCACCCGTACACCCAGGACAAGGGGGCGGCGACCGGCTTCCACCACTGAGGCCCCACTGAGGCCCTGGGTGGCGGATCGGGAGAGGTGAGCGGGGTTCCGCTGAGGAGCCGCACCCCGAGCAGGGACCCCGCTCTCCAGTTGGTCGGTCCGCCGTGTCGGGCTAGCGGCTCAGGCGGGTGAACCTTCTGACGGCCAGGGGGAAGAAGGCCGTCAGGAGGGCCAGGGGCCAGGCGATGGCCGGCCACACGTGGCCCGGTTCGCCGCCGGGGGCGGCGAGCAGGTCCCGTACGGCTGTCGCCGTGTGGGACAGCGGGTTCCACTCGACCGCCGTGCCCAGCCAGCCGGGCATGGCGTCGGGGGTGGCGAAGGCGTTGGACAGGAAGCCGACCGGCCAGACGAGGATCTGCACGGCCTGCACCATCTCCGGCTTCCCGGCGACCATGGCCAGGTGGATGCCGATCCACAGCATCGCGAACCGGAAGAGCAGCAACAGGCCCACCGCCGCGAGGAGTCCGGTCACGCCGCCGTGGGTCCGCCAGCCGATCGCGTGTCCGACGCCGACCATCACGGCCAGGCTCAGCGCGGACTGGAGCATGTCGGCGGCCGAACGCCCCACCAGGACAGCCCCGTTGGCCATCGGCATGGACCGGAAACGGTCGATCACCCCTTTGTCGAGGTCCCGGGTGACGGCGATCATGGTCGCCTCCAGCCCGAACGCCATGGTCAGCGCCAGCATCCCGGGAACCAGGTAGTCGACGTACTCCCCCTGCACACCCCGGCCCCCGCCGACCAGGTAGCCGAACATCACCAGCAGCATCACCGGGAAGACCAGCCCGACCACGACCCGCACCGGCTGCCGTGTCCAGTGGGCGAGTTCACGCCGGGTCATGGTCCAGGAATCGGTCAGCGCGTACGTGCTCACACGGTCTCCTTCACTCGGTGCTCGTCGCCGGTGAGGTGCAGGAACACCTCGTCCAGCGTGGGCCGGCGCAGGACCACGTCCTCCGCCTCGATCCCGGCCGCCTCCAGAGCCCGTACGACACCGGAGAGCGCCGCCATCCGGTCGGTGACCGGGGCGCTGAGCCGCCGGCGGTCGGTGTCGACGGACACCGTGGCCGCGTCGAGCGGCAACAGGGCCACGGCCGCCCCGAGTTGACCGGCGTCGCGCAGGACGACGTCGATGCGGTCGCCGCCGGTGCGCGCCTTCAGTTCGTCCGCCGTGCCGTCGGCGACCACCCGGCCGCCGTCGACGAGGCAGATGCGGTCGGCGAGCTGGTCCGCCTCCTCCAGGTACTGGGTGGTCAGCAGGACCGCCGTACCGGAGCCTGCCAGGGTGCGGACCGCTTCCCACACCTCGGCGCGGCCGCGCGGGTCGAGGCCGGTCGTGGGTTCGTCCAGGAACAGCACCTCCGGGTCGCGGATCAGGGAGGCGGCGAGGTCCAGTCGGCGCCGCATGCCACCGCTGTAGGCACGGACCGGCTTGCGGGCGGTGCCGTCGAGGCCGAAGCGCTCCAGGAGCTCCTCGGCACGCACGCGCGCGGGGCGGGCGCCGAGGTGGTGGAGGCGGCCGAACATCTCCAGGTTCTGGCGTCCGTCGAGCTCCTCGTCCAGGGCCGCGTGCTGGCCGAGCAGGCCGATGCGCAGCCGTACTTCGTAGGCCTCGCGCTCCACGTCACGGCCCGCCACCTCGGCGCGGCCGCCGTCCGGGCGCAGCAGGGTGGACAGGACGCGGACCAGGGTGGTCTTGCCGGCGCCGTTCGGGCCGAGCACGCCGTGGACGCTGCCGCGGGCGACCCTCAGGTCGAGCCCGTCCAGGGCGGCCTTGTCGCCGTAGCGCTTGCGCAGGCCTTCCGTGACGATCGCGTCGGTCATCGGGCTCCCTCCGGAATCAGCCTGTAGTCAAACTTGACTACAGGCTCAAAGTAACGCCCGCTCCCGCTCTGGTCAAACTTGATTAATGAGCGTCCTCGGGATGCCGTTCCCCCGTCGCGTACGGGTTCTCCTCACCCTCGGAGAGGACGCCCACGAACGGTTCGCCCTCACCGGCGAAGGTGTACGCCCCGCCCTCGATCCGGGCGATGAGCCCCTGGGTCCACTCCGATTCGGCGTCGGCGGTGTGGATCCAGAGGTTCATGATCTCGCCGATGTGACCGAGCTGCTCGGGGCCGGCCTCGGGCACGTAGTGCTCGGTGACCGCGGCACGCCACTCGTCGATCCGCCGCACGCGCTCCTTGAGCAGCGACACCGCCTCCGCGCGCGGCAGGTCGACCATGAAGCCGATCGCCGCCGACTTGATGTCCATCTTCTGGTCGTAGGAGGTCAGCGCCTCGCGCACCAGCCGCAGGAACTCCTCGGTGCCCGGGCCCGTGATCTCGTACTCGGTGCGCGGCGGGCCGCCGGCCGTGGAGGGTGCGATCTCGTGCGCGTGCAGCAGTCCCTGCTTCGCCATCTGCTTCAGGGCGTGGTAGATCGAGCCGGGCTTGGCGTTGGACCACTCGTGCGCGCCCCAGTACTCCAGGTCGTTGCGCACCTGGTAGCCATGGGCCCGCCCGTGCTGGCGCACGGCGCCGAGCACGAGAAGACGGATCGCTGACATGCGGTCCAGGTTATGGCCTCACTCCGGGCCGACCGCCGTCGGCTGCTCCTGGGCGCGGGCCCGAGCTACTCCTGGGCGAGCGCCACCAGCTCGAACGCGGTCTTCCCGTCGAGGGACTCCCGGATGATGTCGGCGTGGCCCGCGTGCCGGGCCGTCTCGCGGATCAGGTGCAGGAGCACCCAGCGCACGGAGACCCGGCCCTCCGGCGGGAACCAGGGCTGGTCCGGCAGCGCGAAGGTGTCGTCGAGGCTCGGCACCGAGCGGGCGAACTCCTCCGTCGCGGCGGCCACCTTCTCCCAGTACGCCAGCTGCGAGGCCACCGTCTCGTCACCGACCAGGGCGAAGCACTCGTGCCAGTTCGACGGATCCCGCTGCACGGCCGGCTCCTCGCCCCTGGCCCGGGCGATCCAGCTCTGCTCGACCTCGGCGGCATGCTTGACCAGCCCGGCGAGACTGAGCTCGCTCGCGCTGGGCCTGCTCGACGCCTGCTCGTCGGTCAGACCGAGCACCGCGCGCCGGATCCCGCCGCGCTGCTCCTCCAGGAACGCCAGGAGCGCTCCGCGCTCGTCGCCGGACTCTTCCGCGGGAACGTGAGTGACCATGACCGCTGCCTTTCGCCTTCGTGAAGCCGGGGGCTTCCCCCTGACACCGATGACGCTACGGGCCCTCTAGGACAGGTTCGGTCCTAGAGGGCCGGGCGGATGCAGTCCTCCACTCGAATGTCAGAACGGGAAGGTGCTGCGGCCGTGCTGGACCGAGATCCACTTGGTGGTGGTGAAGGAGTCCAGCATGGTGTCGCCGTTGAGACGGCCGATGCCGGAGTGCTTCTCGCCGCCGAAGGGGACGATCGGCTCGTCGTGGACGGTGCCGTCGTTGACGTGGAACATGCCGGTGTCGATCCGCTTGGCGAAGGCGACTCCGCGCTCGATGTCCGCCGTGTGGACCGCGCCGCTGAGGCCGTAGGGGGTGTCGTTGACCAGGCGGACGGCCTCCTCCTCGCCGTCGAAGGGGACGAGGAGGGCGACCGGGCCGAACAGCTCCTGCTTGAGGAGGGGCGAGTTGGCAGGGAGATCGGTCAGGACCGAGGGCTCGACCAGGTTGTCCGTGGTGGTGCCGTGCACCAGGGCCGTCGCGCCGTCGGCGACCGCCTGCTCGACGGCGGTCGAGACGGCGTCCGCCTGCCGGGAGTTGATGACCGGGCCGATGACCGTCTCGGGGTCGCGCGGGTCGCCGGTCTTCAGGCTCCTCACCTTGGCGACGAACTTCTCGGTGAACTCCTCGGCGACCGAGCGGTCGACCAGGACGCGGTTGGCGGCCATGCAGACCTGGCCCTGGTGGACGTAACGGCTGAAGACGGCGGCGTCGACCGCGTAGTCGATGTCGGCGTCGTCGAGCACCACCAGGGCGCTGTTGCCGCCGAGTTCGAGGACCGAGCGCTTGAAGTGCGAGGCGCAGACGGTGGCCACGTGTCGGCCGACCTTGTCGGAGCCGGTGAAGGAGATGACCTTCGGGACGGGGTGCTCCAGGAAGGCGTCGCCGATCTCCGCGATGTCGGTGATGACGACGTTGAGCAGACCGGCGGGCAGGCCCGCGTCCTCGAAGATCTTGGCGACCAGGGAGCCGCCGACGATCGGGGTGTCCTGGTGCGGCTTGAGCACGACGGCGTTGCCGAGCGCGAGCGCCGGGGCGACCGACTTGATCGACAGCAGGAAGGGGAAGTTGAAGGGGCTGATCACGCCCACGACACCGACCGGGACGCGGTAGACGCGGTTCTCCTTGCCGTCCACCGGCGAGGGGATGATCCGGCCCTCGGGGCGCAGCGCCAGGTTGACCGCCTCGCGCAGGAACTCCTTGGCCAGGTGGAGTTCGAAGCCGGCCTTCAGACGGGTGCCGCCGAGCTCCGCGATGATCGCCTCGGCGATCTCGCCCTCGCGCTCCTCGATCAGCCGGAGCGCCTTCTCGAACACCGCGCGGCGGGCGTAGGGGTTGGTCCCGGCCCACTTCTTCTGCGCGCGGGCGGCGGCCCGGTACGCGTCGTCGACCTCTTCAACCGTGGCTATGGTGATCGACGCCAGCTTCTCGTTGTCGTACGGGTTGAAGTCGATGATGTCCCAGGAACCGGTGCCCGGGCGCCACTCCCCGTCGATGTACTGCTGGGCCAGTTCGGAGAAGTACGACGACATGTGATCCCCAAATCACTAGCAGACACACGATCAACGTGACGGTCTGATCACACGTCATCGTACGTGCGGGACAGGTCAGTTGGACACGCTGAGCAACCTTCTGGGGATAACCCTAGGAAAGCTGGAGGAGGCCTCGCAGCAGATCCCGGCTCTCGTCCGGACCGGGGCTGTCCTGCTGGAGCTCCTTGAGCGCCTTCTCGTACTGCGTCACGTCCTCGCGCTTGTCGAGGTAGAGCGCGCTGGTGAGCTGCTCCAGGTAGACCACGTCGGTCAGGTCGGACTCGGTGAAGCTGAGGATGGTGAACGCACCGCTCTCACCGGAGTGGCCGCCGAAACCGAACGGCATGACCTGCAACCGCACGTTGGGGCGTTCGGAGAGGTCGATGAGGTGCTGGAGCTGCTCCCGCATCACCGCGCGGTCACCGTAGGGCCGGCGCAGGGACGCCTCGTCGAGCACCACGTGGAACTCGGGACCGTTCGGGTCGGCGAGATGCTTCTGCCGCTCCAGACGCAGCGCCACGCGCTTCTCCACGTCCGCCTCGCTGGCGCCCTTCATACCGCGCCGGACGACTGCACGTGCATACGCCTCGGTCTGCAACAGACCGTGGATGAACTGGACCTCGTAGGCACGGATGAGGGAGGCCGCGCCCTCCAGGCCCACATAGGTGGGGAACCAGCTCGGCAGGACGTCGGAGTAACTGTGCCACCAGCCCGCGACATTGGCCTCGCGGGCGAGCGACAGCAGCGAGGCGCGCTCCTGCTCGTCCGTGATGCCGTAGAGCGTCAACAGGTCTTCCACGTCACGTGTTTTGAAGCTCACCCGGCCCAACTCCATGCGGCTGATCTTCGACTCGGACGCGCGGATCGAGTAACCCGCCGCTTCACGTGTGATGTTCCGTGCCTCACGCAGCCGCCTGAGTTGCGAGCCGAGCAGCATCCGCCGCACCACCGATCCGGGCTCTCCCGCGCTCACGTTCGCCAGCCTCCCCAACGTCTTCAGGGGCCAGAGTCTGCCACTAAAACACTCCGAGCAGTACTCGTCCGATTACAGATATGGCAAGAAGTCAAAGATTCTGCATAGGCCTGGGACAGGAAGCGAGGAGGAAGAGGCAAGGAACGGGAGAGAAGATGGCGGAAAAAATGGCCAACAAGCGGTACGGGAGGGTCCAATTCGGTCAGCTGCACGTGCATCTGCACCTTGCATCTGCACCGCTCTTCCGAAACCATGGTCCCGCGCAACCGCTGCATCGCAACGACCGCGAATTCCCGGGAGTGCCTCGCATGGGGACGAATGGATCGACCATGCTCGAGCCGTTACGGCAGGGCCTTCCGCCGCTGGATCCCGCGGCCGTGTCCGACGCCGCCTCCTGTTCTCTTCCCGCCCGCTACGAAGCGGTCGGTGACGCGCGGAGGTTCACCCGCAGAACGCTGGACCAGTGGGAGCTGGGCGACCGCTTCGACGACGTCTGCCTGGTGGTGTCCGAACTCGTCACCAACGCGCTGCGGCACGCGATGCCGGCCGGCAGTGTGAGCGCGGGCGAGCACAATCCGCCGGTGCGGCTGCATCTGATGCGCTGGACCGGACGTCTGGTGTGCGCGGTGCGCGATCCGAGCCAGGAGAGTCCCGTCGCGCGCGACTCCGAGGACTTCTCGGCGGAGTCGGGACGCGGGCTGTTCCTGGTCGACTCCTTCAGCGACAGCTGGGGCTGGCACCCGATGTCCGGGACGCTGAGCGGCAAGGTGGTCTGGGCCCTGTTCCGGCTCCAGCCGGCGACCGGCCCCCAGGGCGCGAACGACTGAGCCCCCGCGGCGTTTTGCGACGCCGCGGTTCTACGCGCGTCACACAAAGCGTTCGAACGATCACTCCCGGCCATCCCCGGTCGCCCGCGGACGGCCGGGGATCAGCCTGCTATCAGGTGGTCGAACTCGCCGTCCTTGATGCCCAGGAGCATCGCCTCGATCTCCGCGCGCGTGTAGACGAGCGCGGGGCCGTCGGGGAAGCGGGAGTTGCGGACCGCGACACCGCCGTCGGGCAGGCGCGCGAACTCCACGCAGGAACCCTGCGAGTTGCTGTGCCGACTCTTCTGCCAGGCCACATCACGGAGATGCGTGGCCGCCATGCCGTTGTACACGTCGAGGTCCACAGGTCGCTCCCCGGTGGTGCGGTGGCCATGTGGCCAGTGATGCAGTGGTCAACTGGTCCGGATCATAGCTCTGTTCACGTGCAGATGCATGAGCAGATGCACGTGCACGAGGGGTGTTCCTGCGGTTACAGATGTGACGTGTGGGGCCCTCGATATGTTCCCGCGGGTGCCCCGAGACCCTGCTCGCATGCCTCGTGCACAGGATGAGACGCATTCGGGGCCACCGGTGTTCCACGTTCCGGGTCACGGACCGGTCGGCTTGCATCTGCCACTGCACCCGCAGACGGGCGGGCGGGACGCAGGAGGGTGACGGGGTCAGCGAGGGCCGGAACCGTACGGCAGCAACGCCATCTCCCGGGCGTTCTTGATCGCGCGGGCGAGCAGTCGCTGCTGCTGGGCCGTCACCCGGGTGACCCGGCGGCTGCGGATCTTGCCGCGGTCGGAGATGAACTTCCGCAGCAGGTCGGTGTCCTTGTAGTCGATGTAGGTGATACCGGCCACGTCCAGCGGGTTGGGGCGGTGCTTGGCGGGCTTGCGGTCGGGCTTGCGGGGCGGCATGGGGGTTCAGATCTCCAGGAGGGTGTCGAAGGCGGGCGGGAGCCGTTTCCAGGCGTCGCGGCCCGCGGCGTACTCGGCGTCGGTCAACAGGCAGGACTCCAGGAGCCGTTCGAGTCCGTCGCGGTCGAGTCCGGGCGAGGTGAAGACGAGGTGCTGGCAGCAGTCGCCGTGCTCGGGGTGCCAGTCGAGGGCGGCGGCCGCCCGGCGCACCGGCGGGACCATGTCCCACGCCGCGTCCGGCAGCGAGGCGAGCCAGGGACCGGCGCTCTCCACGCACAGGGCGCCTCCGGCCGCGTCCCAGTGCAGCAGCACGTCCGGCCTGTCGGCGAGCCAGAACCGGCCCCGGCTGCGGGCGGCCGCGCAGGTGATGTCCTCCAGTGCCTCGTAGAGCCGCTCGGGGTGGAAGGGCCGGCACCGGTGCCACACCAGCGTGGACACCCCGTGCGCATCGGCCTCGGCGGGCAGCCGGGCACACGCGGGGTGCTGGGCCGCGGCGGCGGCCTCCACGTCGAAGCCGGCGAGGGCGGCTCGGACGAGCGCCGAACGCGGGGACGGTCGTACGGGATAGAGGGTGCCGGACGCGTCGGTGGGTCGAACGGGGTGGTCGGTGGGGGCCGGATCCGTCGGTCGTGCGGGGCGGCCGGTGGGGGCCGGATCCGTCGGTCGTGCTGGGTGGTCAGCAACCGCCGGATCCTTGTGCCACGCCGAGTGGTCCGGGACCGCCGGATCCGTGAGCCGAGCCGAGTGGTCCGGGACCGTCGGATCCGTGAGCCGAGCCGAGTGGTCCGGGACCGTCGGATCCGTGAGCCGCGTCGAGTGGTCGGTGGCCGTGGGGCGGCTGGAGCTGACCGGGATCTGGTGGGCTGTCGGGTGGAGTTGGGCGAGGAGTTCCCGGTCCTCCTCGTCTGCCTCCGGGGAGTCGAGGACGGCGAGGACGGGGGCGTACTCCAGCTGGCGGGCGAAGGTGTCGGCGACCGTGCGCTGGTCGGTGGCAGCGGCGGCGAGGCCGCGGTCGGCGAGGTCGTCGCCGTTGCCGAGGTACGGCAGCACGAGTGCCGGGTCGACCGCGGTGATCACGCCGGTGACGGTGAGGCCGCCGGCCGCGACCACCTCGGCCATCGCCTTGGGCTCGACGGAGTCCCACAGTTCGACGACGGCGAGGCGGAGCGTCCCGGCCGCGTCGAGGCGGCGCAGCTCCGGGACCAGGTCCTCCCTCAGCGCGCAGCAGGCGCAGTCGTTGACCAGGGGCGTCTCGCCGGCGGAGAGGACTCCGCCGGCGTCGCGGATCGTCCGTACGACGGTGCCGGCCGCGGCCGTCGCCAGGTCGTGGTGGAGGACGACACTGCCCGGCACCTCGGCGAGGAGCCGTTCCACGGTGGCCTTGCGGGCGTCGGCGTGCAGCCCGCCGACGATCACGACGGAGAGCATCAGCCCTGCTTTCCGTACCGGCGCTCGAAGCGCTCCACGCGCCCTGCGGTGTCCAGCACGCGCGCGGTGCCGGTGTAGAAGGGGTGGCTGACGTTCGAGATCTCGACGTCCACGACCGGGTAGGTGTGGCCGTCCTCCCACTCGATCGTCCTCTCGCTCGTCATCGTCGAGCGGGTCAAAAAGGCGTGGTTCGCGGCACGGTCACGGAAGACGACGGGACCGTAGGCGGGGTGGATTCCGTTGCGCACGAGGGTCAGCGCTCCTCTCGGAAGTCGACGTGGCGACCGGCGACCGGGTCGTACTTGCGCAGGGTCATACGGTCCGGGTCGTTGCGGCGGTTCTTGCGGGTCACATAGGTGAAGCCGGTCCCGGCGGTGGACCGCAGTTTGATGACCGGGCGGAGTTCGGTGCGTGCCATGCTGCTATCTTACTGAAAATGAATTCCATTAATGACACGGCCCCCGAGAGAGGTGCGTCACCCTTGTCCGCCCACTGCATGCTGACCGGTGCCCGGCCCGGTTTCGGCAACCACATCTCGTTCTCCCACCGGCGCACCTCGCGCCGCTTCGACCCCAACATCCAGTCCAAGCGGTACTGGCTGCCCAGTGAGGGCCGGTACGTGCGGCTGCGGCTGAGTGTGAAGGGGATCAGGACCGTCGACACGATCGGCGTCGAGGCGGCCGTCGCCCGCATCCGGGCCCGGGGAGTCAAGGTCTGATGGCGAAGAAGAGCAAGATCGCTAAGAACGAGAAGCGCCAGGAGATCGTCGCGCGGCACGCCGAGCGGCGGGCCGAGCTGAAGGAGATCATCCGCAGGCCCTCCTCCAGCGACGCCGAACGGCTCGCCGCGCAGCAGGAGTTGCGGCGCCAGCCGCGGGACGCGAGCGCCACGCGCGTGCGGAACCGCGATCAGGTGGACGGCCGCCCGCGCGGCTACTTCCGGACCTTCGGACTGTCCCGGGTCGGGCTGCGGGAGCAGGCGCACGCGGGGCATCTGCCGGGGGTCCGCAAGTCTTCCTGGTAACTCTTTCAGGTGAGGCTGGTAGCTTGCTGCGATCCATGCGGCCGCTACAGCTTGGGAGCCTCCAGTGACTACGGCGAACTTCTCGCGCCCCGTGTCGCGCCGACGGGCGGGGCTCGCGGCGGCGGGACTGACGGGCGTGCTCGTCCTGACCGCGTGCAGCGGGGGCGGGGGCTCGGACGACGGGTCCTCGCCCAGCGCGTCCGCCCCGCCCTCGGCGTCCGCCTCCGGGAAGACCGGCGGCTCCGGCGGTACGTCGTCCTCCGCGTCCGGCAAGGTCGCGGGCAGCTGGCTCACCACCGGCGACGGCAAAGCCGTGGTGCTGGTGGTCAACGGCGATCAGGCGGCGCTCTTCGCCACGGGCGGATCGGTGTGCAGCGGCACGGCGAGCGCGGAGACGATCCGCCTCAAGTGCACGGACGGCAGCAAGGAGCGCACCGTGGGCACGGTGGAGTCGGTCGGCAAGACCTCGCTCAAGGTGAGGTGGCAGGGCTCCCTCGGCACCGAGAGCTTCATGAAGGCCGAGGGCGGGAAGCTGCCGAGCGACTTCCCGACGGCGGGTCTCGGGTCGTAGCCGATCCTGTGTGTGCCGGCGGATGTCGGTGGGGGCGGCCGCGCGGAGTGCTCCGTGATGCGTGATGATCCATGCACCGGACCGCTCACATCAGAGGACTTCACATGCGCGCCGCCCCACTCGCCGTCACCGCTCTCGCCGCGGCCCTGCTGCTGACCGCCTGCGGCGGTGGTGACAGCTCCGACGACAAGGCCACAGCGAAACCCAAGGGCGGCTCGGCCTGCGAGGTCGGCCCGGTGGACCTGGAGGTCGGCCCCGCCAACGCGGCCCCCGCCGCCGGCGACACCGGCAACATCCCCGTCACGCTGACCAACCAGAGCGCGCCGTGCACGCTGGAGGGCTTCCCGGCCGTCGGCCTGAAGGCGTCGGGCAGCGCGATCAGCCTCGCCAAGGACACGGCCGCGCAGTCCCAGAAGCTGACCCTGGCCAAGGGGGACACCGCGAGCTTCACGATCACGTACGTGCGCGGCAAGACGGGCGCCGCGGACAGCCTGGACGTCCGGACGCTGGACATCGCCCTGCCGGGTGAGGGGACGCCGCACAGCTACAAGTGGTCGTACGGCCCCGTCCAGGGCAAGAGCGGCAAGACGGACGCCCTGAACGCGTCGGTCAGCGCGTTCGGGCAGGCGGGGGACTGACGGAGGCGGGGGGCTCACGGAGCCGGGGAGGCTGACGGAGCCGGGAGGCTGACGGAGCCGGGGCGGGGGTCCGGGCTTCAGCGCGGACGGGTCCGGGCTTCAGCGCGGGCGGGTCGGGCTTCGGTGCGGGCGGGTCGGGCTTCGGTGCGGGCGGGTCCGGGCCTCAGTGCGGGCGGGTCGGGCTTCGGTGCGGGCCGGTCAGGTCCCGGGCCCGCGTCGGTGGCCGAGCCGGGGGTGGTGGTCGACCCGGGCCCGGTCGGCTGCCTGCGCGCCCTCGGTCCAGCCCGCCTCGTCGGTGACTCCGCGCAGGCGGGTCGTGGTGGTCTCGGGGAACAGGCGGTCCATGCGGTCGGTGACGGCGACCTCGCGGGAGGCCAGCACCGGCAGCAGGTCCTCGGTCACCGGGGTCTCGGCGGCGGCCCTCAGCCGGTCGCCGACGCGGTGGGCGTAGGCCGCGAGGAAGGACTGCCGGAACGTCTTGGTGCGCTTGCGGCCGCCCGCCCGCTGAGCCGCCTCCGCCTTGGCCATCGCGGACTGCGCCTGCACGAGCAGTGAGGTGTGGAGGAGCTCCACCGCCTCCAGGTCGGCCTCGAAGCCCACGACCGTGGAGAAGGCGAGCGCCTCGTTCCACACGGCCCGGCAGTGGTTGGCGGTCGCCACCGCGTCCAGCAGCACCGCCTTGGCCTGCTCGTACGGCGACTCGACCCCGATCCGGCAGGCGCCGGGTGTGTCCTTGGCGGGCGCCCGCGCGTCCAGCAGCGCCTCGTCGACACTGTGCCGGGCCATCAGCTCCTGCGCCTTGGCGGTGAGCGCCTCCGCCTCCTCCGGATAGCCGGTGGCCTCCGCCTTGGCGAGCAGCGCGCGGATACGGCCGAGCATGCGGCCGTCCCCCTTGTGCCCCTGCCGGGGCTCCTCCAGGGGCTCCAGAGCGGGCAGCCGCAGCAGCAGGCGGTACAGCTCCAGTACGGCGGTGGCGTGCGGGAAGCGGTCGAGGCGGGGGGCGTTCGGGTCCGGCTCCCGGAGCTCGGCGAGCTGGGCGGCCCAGCGGTGACCGCGCGGACGGTCGTCGGGGGCCTGCGCGCGGATCAGAGCCGTGACGAGGCGTACGTGCGTGTCGTCCAGCTCGCGCCGCACCAGGCGTACGACGTCGGCGGGCTGCCAGCCGCGCCGCCAGGCCTGCGTCACGAACTCGACTCCCCGACGGGCCAGTTCGGCGTCCGCCGCGGGGTCGGCGGCGAGGAGGGAGGCGCCGGTGTCCAGGGCGGTGTCGTCGTCGGAGTAGAGGGCGGTCCGAAAGGCACGGTCGACGGTCACAGGGCGATCGTCTCACCCGGCCCCGAAGTAGAGGCAACCTTTGGTTGACACTCGACTACTGTCAACCTACGGTTGACAGCATGACATCGAACCCCGCCATCACGTCATCCGTACGTCTCGACGACCTGATCTCGGCGATCAAGAAGGTCCATGTCGAGCCCCTCGACCAACTTCAGGACGCGGTGATCGCCGCGGATCACCTCGGGGAGGTGGCCGACCATCTGATCGGGCACTTCGTGGACCAGGCCAGGCGTTCCGGGGCTTCCTGGACGGACATCGGCCGGAGCATGGGGGTCACCCGGCAGGCCGCGCAGAAGCGGTTCGTGCCGAAGGAGTCCGCCGACCTCAGCGCCGACCAGGGCTTCGGCCGCTACACCCCGCGGGCCCGCAACGTGGTCATGGCCGCCCACAACGAGGCCCTCGCCGCGGGCAACGCCGAAGGCCGCCCCGAGCACCTGGTCCTGGGCCTCCTGGCCGAGCCCCAGGGCCTGGCCGCCCTGGCGATCAGGGCGCAGGGCGTCCTCCTCGACAGCGTCCGGCAGGCCGCCGCCGCCGCGCTGCCGGCCCGGGTCGAGGAGCCCCCGCAGCTCGTTCCCTACGGCTCGGACGCCAAGAAGGTCCTGGAACTCACCTTCCGCGAGGCCCTGCGACTCGGCCACAACTACGTCGGCACCGAGCACCTCCTGCTCGCCCTCCTGGAGTTCGAGAACGGCGAGGGAGTCCTGTCGGAACTCGGCATCACCAAGCCGGCGACGGAACAGAACATCGCCGCCGCGCTCGCCAAGATCACGGAACAGCAGGCGGACGGCACGGACGCGGACGCCTGAGCCGCCGCTCCGCTGATTCCGGGGTCGCGGGGCCGCCGTCGTTGTGCGGCGGCCCGTCACCACGCTGCGGTCGGCCGTCACCACGCTGCGGTCGGCCGTCACCACGCTGCGGTCGGCCGTCGCCACGCTGCGGTCGGGGCCGTTGTCAGACCCTGGTGTCACACTCGCCATCATGACCGACCGCTGGGTTCTCGCCCCGGCCGAGGACGGTGGCGTGGAGCTCGCCCCCCTCGGCCCGGACGGGCTGCTCGCCGGGCCGGTCCTGCGGGAGGCGGACGCGGCCGAGGCCGTGCGACGGCGGCCGGAGGTGGCGCGCTGGGTGTGGCGGTCCACCCCCGAGATCTACCCGCGCCTGCTCGCCGCGGGGGTGCGGGTGGAGCGGTGCTACGACATCGAGGACGCCGAGACCCTCCTGCTCGGCCACGCCGGGCGGTCCGGGGAGCCCCGCTCGGCGGCCGCCGCCCTGGCCCGGCTGCGCGGCGGCCCGGTACCTCCCGACCCGCCCCAGCGCTCCGCCGAACCGGGGGCGCAGTCCCCCCTGTTCGAACCACAGGGCGCCCGGCTGCCGCTCACCGACCTGGCCGAGGTCCACGCCGACCAGCAGCGCCGCCATGACGCCACCGCGCACCCCGACCGCATGCGGCTGCTGACCGCCGCCGAGTCGGCGGGGATGCTGGTGGCCGCGGAGATGAACCGCGCGGGGCTGCCGTGGAGCGCCGAGACGCATCGCCGGGTGCTGCACGAACTGCTCGGCGACCGGTACGCGGGCGGCGGCGAACCCCGGCGCCTCGCCGAACTCGCCGACGAGGTGTCCGAGGCCTTCGGGCGCCGGGTACGGCCCGATCTGCCCGCCGACGTCATCAAGGCGTTCGCCCAGGCGGGCATCAAGATCAAGTCCACCCGACGCTGGGAGATCGAGTCCCTGGACCATCCGGCCGTGAAGCCGCTGGTGGAGTACAAGAAGCTGTACCGCATCTGGGTCGCCCACGGCTGGTCCTGGCTCCAGGACTGGGTGCGGGACGGGCGCTTCCGGCCCGAGTTCCTGGCCGGCGGGACCGTCACCGGCCGCTGGGTCACCAACGGCGGAGGTGCCCTTCAGATCCCCAAGGTGATCCGGCGGGCCGTGGTCGCCGACCCCGGCTGGCGGCTGGTCGTGGCCGACGCCGACCAGATGGAGCCACGGGTGCTGGCGGCCATCTCGCGTGACCCCGGGCTGATGGAGGTGGCGGGCCGGGACAGCGACCTGTACCAGTCCGTCTCCGACCGGGCCTTCTCCGGCGACCGCGCCCAGGCCAAACTCGCCGTGCTCGGCGCGGTCTACGGCCAGACCTCCGGCGACGGCCTGAAGAACCTCGCCGCGCTCAGACGCCGCTTCCCCAAGGCGGTGGCCTACGTCGACGACGCGGCCCGCGCGGGCGAGGAGGGCCGACTGGTGCGGACCTGGCTGGGCCGGACCTGCCCGCCGGCGGCCGGGGCGGGGGACGCGGAGGAGGCGGGCATCCCCCAGGACGACCA
The DNA here is from genome assembly GCF_000719505.1 of Streptomyces sp. NRRL B-3229. NCBI lineage: Bacteria > Bacillati > Actinomycetota > Actinomycetes > Kitasatosporales > Streptomycetaceae > Streptomyces > Streptomyces sp. NRRL B-3229. The sequence continues at coordinate 91,596 of NZ_JOGP01000020.1, forward strand.
GGCGGGCCAACCCGCTTCCGCCGAGGACGGCTGGGTGCCCGGGTACGCGTCCGGCAACACCCGCGCCCGGGGCCGGTTCGCGCGGAACTTCGTGGTGCAGGGCAGCGCCGCGGACTGGGCCCTGCTGCTGCTCGCCGCGCTGCGGCGCTCCTGCGCGGAGATGGCGGCCGAACTGGTCTTCTTCCAGCACGACGAGGTGATCGTGCACTGTCCCGAGGAGGAGGCCGAGGCGGTCGTGGCAGCGATCCGCGAGGCGTCGGCGCTGGCCGGGCGGCTGACGTTCGGCGAGACGCCGGTGCGGTTCCCGTTCACGACGGCTGTGGTGGAGTGCTATGCGGACGCGAAGTGAGCGGCGTGAGCCGGAGCGGTCCGCGTGAGCCGGGGTCACCGGCGTACCGCCGGAGCGTCAGCTCAGGCCCGAGTCGTCGAGGAGGGCGATGAGTTCCTTGAGCACCGTCTTCTCGTCCGTGCCGTCCAGCGCGCCGAGCGCGGCCCGCCACTGCGCGTGCGCCTCCTCGACGCTCCCCCGCTCCCGCAGCAGGAGTCCGTACTGGTGGCGGGCGAGGGCGCCGGTGTAGCGGTCGGCGCGGGCGTCGGCTCGGCGCAGCAGCTCCGCGCACTCGGCGGCGGCGCGCTCGCCGTCGCCGATCAGGCGCAGCGCCCGGACCAGGCCGAGGCGGCTCTGCGACTCGCCGTGCCAGTCGCCGGGGCTGCCGAGGATGCGCAGACTCTCCTCGAAGTGGGCCAGGGCGGCGGTCGGTTCACCGAGGGTGAGATGGGCGTAGCCGATGTTGCAGTGCGCCGAGTGCCGTACGACCACGCTGCCGGTCTCCTCGCCGATGGCGAGCGAGCGGCGGTGCTGCTCGATGGCGGCGCGCGGGTCGGTGTGCTCGTAGAGGTTGCCGAGGTTGCTGTGGGTCACCGCCTCCCCGAAGGGATCGTTCAACCGCCTTGAGTAGGCGAGGCTCCGGCGCAGCGTCTCGCCCGACTCGGCGTACCGGCCGAGGCTTTCGAGGAGCAGGCCCCGGTTGTTGAGGCAGCGGCGGATCCAGGAGTCCGCGCCGAGCCGCCCCCAGATCGCGAGGGCCCGGTCGTTGAGGTCCAGCGCGTCGCCGTGCCGGCCGGTGAGGAAGTGCAGGCCGGCCAGATCGCCCAGGGCGCACGCCTCGGCCGCCTCGTCCCCGAGCCGCCGTGCCACCGTGAGCGCGGCCCGGCCGAGGAACTCCGTCTCGGCGACCCGGCCGCTGCGCTGGAGGAAGGGGGAGAGCAGGCGCAGCAGGGCGGAGACATGGCCGGCGGCGCGTTCGTCGGGGGTGTCCTGGTGCCGTTCGACCAGGGCGACGATGTTCTCCAGCTCCGACTCGGCCCAGGCGAAGGCCTTCTCGGACGACGGGAACGGGGCGATGGCCAGCACGTGCGCCGCGTGCTCGGGCGGCTGCGCGGCGGTCGGGCGGCGGCGGTCGTCGAGGTCGAGCCCGGGTTCGACGAGGGCGGTGAGGACACGCTCGGCGACGGCCGCGTACCAGCGCAGGGTGGTGCGGGCGATGTCGGGGGCGTGTCCGGTGCCCGCGAGTTCTTTCGCGAAGTCGCGGACCAGGCCGTGCGGGGCGTAGCGGCCGTACGCCGTCTCCTCCAGGAGGGCCACGTCGACGAGGCGGTCGAGCGCGTCCTCGGCGCGGGACTCGTCGGTGCCGTCGGTGCCGAGGAGCCGGGCGACCAGGGGGACGCCGTAGGTGGGCAGGTCGAGGGCGCCGATGCGGCACAGCGCGAGAGCGGCGTCGCGGTCCGACCGCCGTCCGGAGGCGGCGAGGGCGTCGTGGGCGACGGCCAGGGAGCGGCGCACGGAGAGGTCGTCGTACTCCAGGTGCCGCAACCGGTCCTCGGTGGCGGCGAGTTGGTCGGCGAGGACGTCGGGGGTGAGAGCGTGCCGGGCGGCGAGACGGGCGGCGACGACGCGGAGGGCCAGGGGAAGGCGGCCGGTGAGTTCTATGAGGGGGTGGGTGGCGTCGATGGGGGGTGAGGGGGTGCCGTCAGTGGTGGTGGTCCTGGGACTGGTGGTCGTGTCGCGGCCGTCCCTGCCCGATACCGCGCGCAGCAGTTCGGCGCTCTCCTCGGCCGAGAGGGGGGTGAGGGGGAAGCGGTGGGCGTCGTCGAGGGCGGTCAGGGGCGAACGGCTGGTGACGAGGACCGCGCAGCCGTGGCCGGCCGGGAGCAGGGGGCGTACCTGCGCGGCACTCGCCGCGTCGTCCAGGACCATGAGCGTGCGGGTCGGTGCGAGCAACGACCGCAGCAACGCGGTCGCCGCGTCCGGGTGTTCGGGGATGCTGCGCGGGTCGGCACCGAGATCGCGGAGCAGGGCGGTGAGGGCCTGGGCCGGAGTGAGGGGGGTCATGCCCGGAGTCGCGCCCTGGAGATTGACGTAGAGCTGGCCGTCGGGGAAGCGGTCCCGGAGACCGTGGGCCACGTGCAGTGCGAGCGCGCTCTTGCCGACGCCGGCCATGCCGCTGATGACGCCCAGCGAGGGCCCGGTGCCGGAGGTCAGGGCGCGGTGCAGGTCACGACGGGTGGCGAGGCGGCCGGTGAAGTGGCCTGGGGGTGGCGGGAGTTGGGCGGGGCGGGACGGGGTCAGGGGGGTGGGCGGGGTGTCTCCGCGCGTAGCGTTCGGCGGAAGATCACCGGAGGTGGTCGGGTGGGCGCGCCGGGGTTCCGGATCGACGGCGTCGGTGTCCGGCACCGCGGGGGTGGGGGCGGCGGCCGGGCTCGTGTCGTGTGATGCGTCCGTGTCGTGTGATGCGTTCGCGTCACGCGTGTCGAGGGCGGCGTCGGCCAGGTCGGTGCCGTGGACCGGGTCGGTGCCGTGGACCGGGTCGGTGCCGTGGACCCGGTCGGTGCCGTGGACCCGGTCGGTGCTGCCGGCTGGTGGGGCGGTCAGGTCGTTCGGCTCGGTGCTTCGCGCCGCCGCTCCCCCGCGCAGTACCTCCACATGGGCCGCGCGGACGGCAGGGCCCGGCTCCACGCCGAGTTCCTCGATGAGGCGGCTGCGCAGGTCGCGGTGGACGGCGAGGGCCTCGGCCTGGCGACCGGTGCGGTGGAGGGCGAGCATCAGCTGGCGGTGGTAGGACTCACGGAGCGGATGTTCGGCGGCGAGCGCGGAGAGTTCCGGGACGAGGGCGTCGGGCCGGGTGGGCGCGAGGGCGAGCTCGGCGTCGTAACGCCACTCCAGGAGGAGGAGCCGGGCCTCCTCCAGGCGCTGCACCAGGGCGTATCCGGCGACTTCGGAGGGGACTCCGCTGAGCGGTGCGCCCCGCCACAGCGCGAGGGCCGCCGCGCAGGCGTGAAGGGTCTCGGTCCAGTCTCCGCGGGCGTGGGCACCGCGGGCCCGGGCGGCGTGGCTCTCGAAGACCTGGACGTCGAGTTCGCCGGGTGCCACGCGCAGCAGGTAACCGGGGGCCACCGCCTGGAGCCGCTCGGGGTCGTCGAGCAGCCGGCGCAGTCGGGAGACGTGGTTGTGCAGGGACGCCTTGGCGGAGGCGGGCGGGGTGCTCCCCCACAGCGCCTCCTTGAGGGACTTGGTGGAGACGACCCGGCCGGCTTCGAGGAGCAGCGCGGCCAGCAGGATCCGCTGCTTGCGGCTGCCGACCACTCGCACACCGGCGCCGCCGTGGCCGCCGTGGGCGTCGTGACCGTCGTACAGAATCGGCGGCCCGAGCAGTCCGAACCGCAGCCCTGACTGCGATCCGCGCCCCATCACGCCGCCCACTTCTGGCGGAATTCCGCCCTCGTCACGACGGTTTCCCGCCAGCCACCCGACACCGTCCAGTGCCGGAATCCGCTCCCGTCCCGCGCTTCCACACCATCGGTTCCCCACAGGTGCCGTCGACTTCACGCCAAGCGGCGAAACGCTGAAACGTAGATGCGTTGGCCAATGTTAGCGATTTGTTGGCGCAACCTGATGTGATCACTTCATCGGATCTGGCCCGAGGGTGCGCGCGTAGGACGCGCAGCTCGGGGGAGTGTCGCCGTCGTGGCCGGATCCGTGGGACGCGAGAGGGCCCCGGTCGGCGGAGGTGAACGACCGGGGTCCTCGTCCCGTTTTCCGGTATTCGCGTCTCAGACGATGGGCGGGCGGCCCAGGCGGGTCAGCTGCCAGACCGTTCGCCAGCGCATCGGACGCCGTTCGCCTGCGGGTTGCCGTACGCCCTCGACGAACCCGCCGAGCCAGGCGTGCAGTCCGCTCGACGACCTCGTCCGCAGCAGGGTGAGTGCCGTCCAGACGGCCAGGTGGACCGGGATGAGCGGCAGGGGCAGCCGGCGGCGGACCAGCCAGACGCGGTTGCGGGCGTTGACCCGGTAGTAGATGGCGTGCCGGGCCGGTGAGGTCTTGGGATGCTGGAGCAGGAGCTCGGGCGCGTACAGGATGCGCCAGCCGCGGTCGGCGGCCCGCCAGGCCAGATCGGTCTCCTCGTGCGCGAAGAAGAACTCGGCGGGCCAGTCGCCCGTCTCGGCGAGCATGGCCATGCGGAAGGCGTGGCCGCCGCCGAGGAAGCCGGTGACGTATCCGCCGCGCAGCGGGTCGGAGGCGCCGACGCGGGGGACGTGCCGCTGCTGGGTCTCGCCGTGCTCGTCGGCGATGCGGAAGCCGACGATGCCGAGGCGGTCGTCGGCCGCGAACAACTCCTGTACACGGCGCAGTACATCGGCGTCCACCAGGAGGCCGTCGTCGTCGAGCTCGACGACCACGTCGACGTCGCCGAAGTCCCGCAGACGGGCGAGCGCCACGTTGCGCCCTCCGGGGCAGCCGAGGTTCTCCTCCACGTCGAGGGTGGTGACCTCGCCGGGCAGGGAGAGCCGCTCGGCGAACTCGGGCAGCCGGCAGCCGTTGCCCACGATCACGATCCGGGTGGGGGCGAGGTCCTGCTTGGCCACGGAGCGGAGCAGGGCGTCGACCTCGTCGGGCCGGTTGCCCATCGTCACCACGGCGACGGCGACCCTCGGCGCGTCCATGTCCCACGTCCCCTCAAAGCGACCGCCATCAACCGCGGCGATGCTAGTCGTTCACGGTAAGGACTTCTCGGGGTTGGGGAGAGGATGGGATGCGCGTCGCTCCTGCCCCATGCCCTCCTCGTCTCATCCCGTCCTCACCCCCGCCGGTTCTCCTTCCGGTTCTCCTTCCGGCGTACGAACTTCAGGCCCGACCAGTCCTCCCCCAGCGCCGCGACCTTCACGTCCACTACGCCGAGGGGCAGGAAGGCCTCCCGCAGGCCGTTCTCGGTGATGTCGCTGACGTGGCCGGCTGCTCTTCGTGGCCAGGCGATCCACAGCGCGGCGTGATCCGCCAGGTCCTCGACCAGGCCGGCCGCCTCGCCCGCGAGCCTCGCGTACTCGCGGTGGAAGGCGACCACGACATCCGCTCCGCGCGGACCACCGGCGGCGAGGTCGCAGTCGTCGGGCAGCCCGGGAATGTCCCACCCGTCGGGCGCACCATGGAGCCGGACCCGGTGCCCCGCCTTGATGCCGAGCTTCCTGGCGAGGGGCGTTGCGGAGTAACCTCCCGCCGCCGCAGACCCGGCCGGCCCAGACCCCGCTCCCGACTCCGGTCCCGCCATGTGACACCTCACCTCCACGCGCCGGCTCGTCCGCACCGCTCCGGCCCTCGCCCTCCAGCCTGACGGTCTTCGGGACAGATGTCTCTCCGGACACGGGAGTCACACGGACACCGCGGCCGCGCCGCCCCTCCGCACGGGCACCGGCAGCGGCCGCGCGCCACTCCCTACCGCACCAACCGCGCAAGAAGCGTGACCAGGTCCGCCATGAACTGGAGCCAGGGCCGGGCCTGCTCCGCACGTCGGCCGAACCGGCGGCGCCAGGCCCCGGACCTGACTTCCTCCCGCCGCTGAATTGCTCTGTCCCGCACGCGCCGTAAGGACGTGCCGCGGCTCGTTCCGATGCGCTTGCGTCGCCTCATGCACCGACGCTAGCCACGCGGGAACGGCGGCCACAGGGCAGCGGACCGCCAAATCGGGGAGCCGGTTATTGGCGGTAACGCTTAAGGCGGAGGCACCGAAGGACTTCCCTTGCCTCGCACACCGGTACATCAACTCCCGCTCACAGACGACCGGATGACGGCTGACCGGCGGACCCGCAGACCCGCAGACCCGCAGACCCGCAGACCCGCAGACCCGCAGACCCGCAGACCCGCAGACCGGAGAGCTTGGTGCCTACGACGCAGTTGGCGTCCGTCGCCTGCTGAAGTCACCCCGCGGCAACGAGGTCCGTCGCCGCACCCTCGGCACTACCCTCCGGCCGAAACCGTCCCAGCCTCCGCGGCGGCACGATGCTGGGCAGCAGCATCTCCCACATCAACGTCGTCTCGGCACTCAAGTCCTGCCGCCCGGACAGTACTTGGGAACTCAGCTGAAGCCCGGTCCAGGAACCCACGATCAGCCGCGCCACCCGGGCCGGATCGACGTCCGGCTTGACGTCCCCCCGCTCCTGCCCCCGAGCCAGGTGGCCCTCAAACAGCTCGATCCACCGGGTGTACGGCTCACTGACGATCCCCGTCTTGGAGCTCTGGTCGATCACCAGCCGGATGCCGGCCCGCACCCGTACGTCCTCCACCAGCTGACGAGCCATCATGTGCAGGATGTCGATGACGGCCTGCACACCCGCTCTCGCCGCGGTCGCCGCGGGGCCGGGGACCGAGAACTGCTCGTCGATCAGGGCCTGCGCCAACTCTTCCTTGGACGAGAAGTGGAAGTAGAGCGCTCCCTTCGTCACGCCCGCTTCCTTCACGATGTCGCCGAGGGAGGTCCCGTGATACCCCTCGGCGTCGAAGGCACGCGCCGCCCCGTCGAGAATGGCCGCCCGGGTGACCTCCGCGCGTTCCTGCCTGGTCATGCGTCCAACCCCTTCACTGACTTCCGCTCCAGTCTGCCTCTCACCCCACAAAAAACCAACTAACTGGTACTTTTCCTGGCGCCGCTACCGCCTGAGCCCTCCAGGTGGACAGCTTCACCGTACGTATGCCGGTTTTCCGATAGCTGCGGGTGAGATTTTCTCGACCGGACCGAGCGACCGAGGTCAGTGCAGCCACCGGGGCATTCCGAATACCGGCCACGACCTCATCCCGGATGCGCATGCCGCGAGGATTCACTTCACCGGCGCTTCGCGCTCGACGCGTTCGACCAGTGTCGGATTCCTGAGGGCCACGACTGTCCGCCCGCTGGAGCGGGATGAGGGGCTGACGGCAGCGGAATGGTTAATTCCGCGAGCAGATCAGGCCAGGGCTCAAGAGAGCACCGAGACGCCGGCGCCTGAAATAATGCACTCTGACCTGCACCTTCACTCCCCCGACCAAACCCTCCGACGATCAAGGACGAGCCGTTTGACAAACAGGTCGATTGGTTTTTTACTGTGGAGGTGCCTCGTGGGAGCGGGCCCCCGCTTCGACGTCGACCGAGGGGGAAGCCGCATGCGATCCAATCTGCTCGGCCCGTTAAAAACCCTCCTCTTTATCGCCGGATTTCTACTTCTGTGCGCCGAAGAAGCCCTGCCCAATCGGCACGCGGAACCCGCGGGATTCCGTCAACAGGGTCTGGACATCAGCGGTTCGGCGTTCTCGGAATCGCTCGGACAGCGACACACAGCGTGTTCACCAGGTCGCCGGCCGACGCCTGGCACGGTCGCGCAGAGCCCTGGCGTCTGCGCCGCCCTTTGACCAGCCCCACTCGGCTGCTCAACTCCCAGCCCAAGACCCGATTTCCGACATGCCCACGTGCCGACGAAAGAAGTGAGTGATGACCCGCCCCGCAGCACCGCCACGCACCCCACGTGGCCTCGCGCTCACCATCCTCTGCGCGATGCAGTTGATGATCATCCTTGACGGGACGATCGTCACGGTCGCTCTTCCGACCATCCAGAACGGGCTCGGCTTCTCCCAGAGCGGCCTGTCCTGGGTGGTGAACTCCTACCTCATCGCCTTCGCCGGACTGCTCCTGCTGTCCGGTCGGCTCGGCGACCTGATCGGCACCAAGAAGGTGTTCCTCAGCGGTCTGGTCACCTTCACCGTCGCCTCGCTGGTGTGCGGGGTGGCGAACAGCCCCGAGATGCTGATCGGCGGCCGCTTCCTCCAGGGCGTCGGCGCCGCGCTGGCGTCCGCGGTGGTGCTCGGCATGATCGTCGGCCTGTTCCCGGGGCCGAACGAGCAGGCCAAGGCCATGGGCATCTACAGCTTCGTGTCCGCGGGCGGCGGCGCCCTCGGTCTGATCGCGGGCGGTGTCATCACCGACACGTTCGGCTGGCACTGGGTGTTCCTGATCAACCTGCCGATCGGCGCGCTCACCCTGGTGTCCGCCCTCAAGCTGCTCGGCGAGCAGCCCGGCCTGGGCCTCAAGGCGGGCGCGGACGCGGTCGGTGCGGTCCTGGTGACGGCCGGTCTGTCGCTGGGTGTGTTCACCATCTCGCAGGTGTCCGAGGACAGGTTCAGCGCCGGTGAGCTGTCGCTGTACGGCGCGATCTCGGTGGCCCTCCTCGGGGCGTTCGTGTGGCGGCAGGCCACGGCGAAGCGTCCGCTGCTGGCGTTGCGGATCTTCCGCAGCAAGGAGACCGTCGGCGCCAACATCGCGGTGGTGCTGGTGTTCTCCGCCGGTTTCGGCTTCCAGTTCCTCAACGCCCTCTATCTTCAGCGGGTGTTGGGCTTCGACTCGATGCAGACCGGTCTGGCGTTCCTGCCGGCGCCCCTCGTCATCGGCACGATGTCGCTGTTCTTCACGGCCAAGCTGGTCGCCCGCCACGGCACCCGCCCGGTGCTGCTGACCGGACTGCTGTTCCTCGGTGTCGGTCTGCTGTGGCTCAGCCTGGCCCCGGTCGACGGCAACTACTGGGTGGACGTGGCGCCGACGCTGGTCGTCCAGGGCCTCGGCATGGGTCTGACGGTGCCGTCGGTCATCATGCGCGCCATGTCGGGTGCAAGGGCGGAGGACGGGGGCCTGGCCTCCGGTCTCAACAACACGGCGCAGCAGGCGGGCGCCGCGGTGGGCCTGGCGGTGCTCGCCACGGTCGCCACCTCGCACAGCAACTCGCTGCTGGGTGAGGGCCGTCAGGAGGTCCAGGCCCTGCGCGACGGCTACAGCCTGGCCTTCGTGTGCGCGGCCGGGTTCGTGTTCGTGGCCTGGCTGGTGACGTTCTTCGTGCTGCGGGACGCCGAGCAGCCGAAGGCGGAGCAGGCCGAGCCAACGCCAGGACAGGCCGAGTCGAAGGTCGCCGAGGAGTCGCCCGAGGCGGCCCCGACGGTCGGCCATGTCTGACAGACCGGCAATCACGTCGGAGCAACTCACGTACAGGAAAGGCGATCACGTGGCGGACAGGATCCGAGTGGGAGTCGTCGGCGCACACGCCGAGCGGGGGTGGGGCCGGCACATCCATCTGCCGGCGCTGAAGGCGCTGGACGACTTCGAGGTCACGGCGGTGGCCACGCGCAGCCCGGAGTCGGCGCGGGCGGCCGCCGAGGTCTGGGGCGCGGGAAAGGCGTACGACGACGCGGCAGCCCTGATGGCCGACCCGGACGTGGACCTGGTCACCGTCGTGGTGCAACTCCCCTCCCGGGACGGCCTGGTGGAGTCGGCGATCGCCGCGGGCAAGCACGTGTACAGCGAGTGGCCGCTGGCCCTGGACGCGTCGACCGCCGAGCGCTTCGAGTCGGCGGCGCGGGCGGCGGGCGTACGGCACGCGGTGGGTCTCCAGAGCCGCCACCACCCGGCCGTACGGCTGCTGCGGGACCTGCTCGGCCAGGGCCTGATCGGCGAGGTGCTGTCGGCGTGCCTGCTGTTCTCCCTCTCCACGCCCGAGGTGTGGTCGCAGCGGTACGCGGCCCTGTTCGACGAGACGAAGGGCGTCAACCATCTCGCCGTGGTCGGCGGGCACTCGCTGGACATGTTCCAGTACGCCGTCGGGGACTTCACGGAGGTCTCGGCGACCCTCACGACGCGGATCGACCGCATCACGATGGAGGAGACCGGGCGGCCGATCGAGGTGACCTCGCCCGACCAGATCGTGCTCGGCGGCCTCCTGGAATCCGGCGCGGCGGCCTCGGCCCACTTCATGACGGGCGGTCCGCGTGGCGACGGCTTCCGCATCGAGGTGCACGGCCGGAAGGGCCGCCTGGTCCTGGTGTCGTCCGACGACTCGCTGGTGGGCCCGCAGTTCACCCTGACCCACGAGACGGCGAACGGCACGCCCGCGGAGGAACTGCCCGTGCCCGACGCCTACGGCCCCCTGCTGGGAACGCCGTCCCCCGTCAGCAACGTGGCCCAGGTGTACATGGACCTGGGCCAGGCGATCCGCACGGGCGGCGACTTCGCCCCGGACTTCTCGACAGCGGCCCGCACGCACCGCCTGCTGGACGCGATCAAGTCCTCGGCGAAAACCGGCAGTCGGGTCCGCCTGGCCTGAACACAGCGCGATTCAGGAACCTGTCTCCCGCCGACCGCGTCACCCTCCGGATCAGCCCCCACACCCTTCCGCCCCACCGTCCCGCTCGCTACCGACCGACACCGAGTAGGCGATGCCCGTCCCCACCTCGGGCTCGGGCGAGAAGCCCAGGGGCCGAAGCTCGACGTCGAGCAGCAGATGCCGCCCCTGCTCGACCTTGGTCCAGCAGACGCCGTCCACGGTGGCGGAGTCCTCCTCGAGCTTCCAGCCGGCCGAGGCGGCTGTCCCGGTGTAGTAGCTGATGACGTCCTCGGGCCTGCCCGGGAACGCGTACAGGCGGTCCGCGTGCAGCCAGGGCGCTCCGCCGCTGTCGTCGTCGCATGCCGTGGTCACGCCCACCCCGCGGTAGTTGGCGGGGGCCGAGGCACTGGCGGGCGCAGCGCCGAGCATCGGCTGCTCGGCCAGTCGCCTCAGTTCAGGGGCCGTGCCGCGGCAGCCGTCACTCCCACCGAGAGCGGAGCACGCACCCAGAAGGGCGGTCGGCAGCAGAAGAGCCGCGATCAGGAGGACGCGGGGGCCGGCGGACGACAACGTGCGGGACAACGGTGCTCCTGGGAGTCGGGTGGTCATGGCGACGGGCGACCGATGAAGGACGAGGGCCTCATGTCGACGAACAGCGCCCCGACATCGTGCTGTGACGGGGCGCTGATCGATGAGGCTGTCTCGCCGTCTCTACGTCTGCGGGCGACTGCTCCAGACGACGCTGCGATCCTCGCTGTCGGAGTCGCTTCCGACGGGGTCCTCTCCGCCGCGCAGAGCGGTGACGCTACGGCAGAGCACGAATCCTGAGCCGCTGGTGGACCGGAGGACTACGGGCAGCAGCAGCTCTCTGACGGGAGGCTTGGCCCCTGAGAAACCAAGAATCTCTTCGGCTTCGACCTCGCTTGCGGAGCACAACTCGATGGACTTGTACTGCTGGACCAATTGCATGGCGCTCACACCTTCGAAAAGGAGGTCCAGGCAGGCGGTGTCCGTACTGTCGGGAACTGCTCGAAGGAGCAGCTGGGAATGTCCGACGCCATACCGCCAGACCCTGAAGGTCCGATCGGAAGTGAACATGACGGCCGGACTTTCACCGTCACTTGAAGGGGTTGGCATCTACCCGACCTCCCTTGTACCAGGTGATCCTCTCCCACGCCTGCGGAGACTGACTGATCTTATAAAGCTCCCAGTTCGTCAGGCCTTCGAAGCCGGACGGGTCGACCGTCTTTCCCGCACGGGCGGCGGCGAGGGGATCAGTGATGCCGTCCAGGTTGAACGAGATCTTCGTCGTGGATCCTGAAGAGAGATACGCCTCGAACTTCTTGTACCACGCGCCGTTTCCAGGCCAGTCGTGGTAGGTCAGGGCCTCGCGTTCCATGGCGAACAGGTCGAGCGCCGACCCGTCGCCATCCACCGTCTGAAGGCCGAGCGCGATGTGTTCGCACACCGATGCCGAATTGTGGACGAGGACCGGCGTACTGCCTGCCAGGACGTAGTAGGTGTGGAGGTCGCCGACGGTGAGGTTGTAGGCGGAGTGGAGCCGGTGGTAGCGGTGGACCGCGGCCACGGCGACGCTCCGGCCGTCGTCCGTGCGCAGGGTCTGGCCGGGCTTGAGGTCACCGGCGTCGATCCAGTGACGCGCGCTGGGCGACCAGAAGGGATGGTGCTGGGTGGCGGTGATCCGTGCGTCGCCGGCGCCGATCGTGATGTCGGCGAAATCGGTGTCGTCCGGTGTGTAGATGGTGTCGGTGACGGTACGGCTTTCCGTACGGCCGCTTTCGGGATCGGTGGCCAGGACCGCGTTGCCGACCCTGACGTCCTGGATCCGCTTGGTCGTTCCGTCGGCCATCAGTACGGGCGTCGTGCCGGGGAAGCTGTTGCGCTCGCACGACTTGCCGAGAATTCTGCCGATCTTGGCTGCGATGCCGGCGAGAACCTCGTTGGACAGCCCGTCCAGGGCACGTAGTGCCTTCCATGCCTCCACGTAACCGACCCCGGTCTTTGCCGCGGCGTCAAGGGCCGTGACGGCGCGCGCGATCGGGGCGATGACACCCTCGAGCGGGATGTACGTGGCGAGGCTCCAGGCACAGGCGGTCTTGTCGCCGTGCCAGCAGTCCATCAGGTCTTCGGCGAAGAAGGAGAACAGGATCGATCCGGCCACGTCACCGAAGAGGTTCTGCCATCCGGCGCGGACGATGTCCTTGCCGGAGAAGTGGTGCGTCCAGCCATCGATCTTGATGTTCTTCAGCTTCGCCCGCTTGAGGAACTGCCATGCCGACTTCGGGCATCCGTCGGCCGTGGCCTGGGCCTGGTCATCGGTGCACAGGTAGATGTCGGCCTCGTAGGTGACGACGAGGTTGTACTTCGCGTTGCAGCCCTGGAAGGCCGCGTCCGGCAACCCGGGGCACGTACCGATCTGCTGTGAACTGACGATCTCGACGGTGGACTCGTCCGGGACCGCGAACACACCGGGGATACCCGTACCCGACCCCGCGGAGCGTTCCTTTTCGGCCTCCGCCTTTCCCGCCCTCTCGGCCGCGTCCTGGGCCTCCTTGGCGTACTTGTCGGCGTCCTTGGCGGCTTGTTCGGCTTCGGTCGCGGCGGCGTCGGCGCGGTCGGCGGCGGCACGCGCGTCCTGGGCGTCCTGTTCGGCCTGGGCGGCCGCGGAGCGAGCGGCTGCGGCGTCGAGTGCCGCCGCGTCGGCGGAGTCGCGGGCGGCTCTGGCGTAACCCTCGGCGTTGCCGGCTGCCCTGTCGGCGGCTGCCGCGTCGTCGGCAGCCTGCCGGTCGAACTCGATGGTGCGGGCCAGTGACGCCTGCGCCGCCGCCGCGGCCTTCGCGGCGCCGGCCGCGTAGTCAAGGGCCTCCTTGGAGTAAGTGCGGGCGTCGGCTGCGTACTTGGCGGCATTCGCCGCGTGGGTGTACGCCTCCTTCGCATCACCCTTGGCCTGGTCGGCGAGGTTCTTCGCCGCATCGGCCTCGGCGGCCGCGTTCCTGGCGTGCGCCTCGGCGACGGCCTGCTGCTGTTCCGCGATCGTCTTCGACGACTGCCCCGTCAGCACCACCAGACCGGCTGCTGAGTCGGTGTCCACGTACGCGGAGCCGAGCTCGATCGCGTCATTGGCGGGCGCGACGACCTGCTGGGCCGCCTTGCCGGCGTCCACGGCGGCCTGCGCGGTGACGTGCGCGAACCCCGCGGCCTTCGCAGCGGCGGCGACCGCTTTGCCGGCTTCCACGCCGGCGCCGTCGGCCTGCGCCCTGGCGTCCTTGGCATGCTGCTTGGCCTCGTCGGCCAGCGCCACCGCCGTCATGGCCTCTGACGCGGCATGCTGTGAAGCCGCGATCGCGTCCGCGGCGGCACTGGTGGCCGTCCGCACGGCCGCATCCGCCCTCAGCTTGGCCGCCTGCGCGGCATCGGCGTCGGAACGAGCGCGCTTTGCGGCCGCCTCGGCGCGCGTAGCTGCGGCGTCCGCGTCGGCCGCGGCCTGCGTGGCGGCGTTCGCCTCCGAACGGGCCCTGCCCGCCGCGGCCTCCGCGTTGTCCGCTGCCGTGTCCGCCTGAGTCGCCGCGGCGCGAGCGGCGTCGGCGGCCGTGCCTGCCTCCAGCCTGTCGGCGTAGGCCCGCTTCGCGTCGGCCTTCGCCCGGGCCGCGTCCGCCTTCTCTTCGGCGTCCCACGCGTCGTCGCGCATCTCCTTGGCGTGGTCCTTGGCCGCTACCGCGTCGTCGCGCCTGCTCTCCGCCGTCCTCTCGGCGGCCTCGGCCTGGTCCTTGGCGTCCTTCGCCCTCGCCGCCTCGGCCTGAGCGTTCTGCTTGTGCTGCGCCGCCTCGGCCTGCTTGGCGGCGGCGGCCTCCTTCTCCGCCTTGGCCGTCTTCTCCTCGGCCTCCGCTGCGAGCCGCTTCGCGTGCGCGTCGGCGGCGGCCGCCCTGGCGTCACCCTCCGCCCGCACCGCGACCGCGAGCTTGGCCTCCGCCGTCTCCTTGTCCTTCTTGGCGTTGTCCCGGTGCATCCTGGCTGCGTCTGCCGCGGCCTTGGCCTGCGCCTCCGCGGCCTCTGCGGCCTTCTTGCGGAACTCCGCCTGCGATTGTGCCGCCTGTGCCAACGCGCGCTGTGTGATGGTCGCGCTGTCCCCGGCCGACGCACGTGTGGCAGCCTCCGCCGTCTCACCGGCCTTCTCCAGGGCCTTCAGCGAGGCGGCCGCACCCTTGGTCACCTGGTCCTTCTGCAAACCCACCAGCAGGCCACGACCCCGTGGAGCGCCGTTGGTGTCGGCGACACCGTAGGCCGCCTGGAGCGCGGTGTCCGAGGTGGTCACGGCCTTCTGCGCCGTCTCCGACTGCGTCTTGAGGGCGGCGAGTTGCTTCTTCGCTTCCACCTGCGCGGCAGCGACGGCCGCCTTGGCCTTGTCGACATCGGCCTTCGCGGGCGCACTGCCGGTGTGGGTCTTGGCAACGACCCGGAACTTCTGCGCCGCGGAACCGTTGCACGTCGACGACACAGCGTCCTTGCTGTTGTCGAACGTCGGCAGGTGCAGACACTTGCCGGACGCCGCGTTCACCAGCGGACCGGCGCTGCGCACGTCGAACGTCCACTGCTGTGCCCTGGCGCTGCCGCAGTCACGGATCTGGATCTTCGTGCCGTCGGCGGTGCTGCCGTTCAGCACCTCAAGGCACTTGCCCGAGTTGGGGTTCTGAAGGGTGTAGCCACCGTCGTACGTGGCCCACCGCTGCCACTTCTGGGCGGCCCCGCCATTACAGGTGTAGACCTGCACCGGGGTGCCGTTGGTCTTGCCACCGCCCGCGACATCGAGACACTTGCCGGCAGCGCCCGGCACCTGGATCTCCAACTGGCCGTCGCCGATCCAGTTGAAGCCGCCCTCGGTGTAGTAGTCCTGCCAGCGGGTGGCGTAGTCCGCGACCCACGACTGCCCCAGCAACTTGCCCAGGGCGAACGCACCGTCCCGCAGTGCTTTGTTGGCGCTGTTGCTGGCGGCAAGGATCTGGTTGCGCTGCGCGGCCTGGGAGGCGATCTCCTGCTGCCACTCGGCGGACGCCTGCGAGACCTCCTTGCCGAGCACCCGGTCCGGATCGATCGGATCGTGCCACGCACACGAGGCGAACCGGGTCTTCAGGTCCTCCACCGCGATGCGGAACTCGGGGGTGTCCGGCGCCGGTGCGGTCCTGGGAAAGCCACCGGAGGCAAGGAAGATACGGGCGTCGTCGGCGAACACCCGTGGAACGAATATCTCGTTCGGAACGATGTCCCCGGAGTTCTTCTTCCAGAGCTTCCAGGCCTCCTGCTCCTCTGTCGTCCCGCCGCTGGTGTACAGCGCATCACCGATCGCGACGGCAGCCTGCTTCGTCGTGGCGTCCGCCTGCGGTGACGGGTCGTAGAACGGCGACAGCAGGTCGACCGACTTGAAGTACGACTGGTAGAGCCAGGGAAGCAGCCCCGTCTTGTCGAAAAGGTCATCATTCGCGGGAGCGCCGTGATAGCCGTCCAGACCGCTGACTGCGTTGGTCCACGACCGCCGGGCATCCTGCGTCTTCTTCACCCAGACGTCGGAGTCGTCGCTGTCCTTCTCCCACGCCTGGGCGAACGCTCCGGTGGCGTAGGTGCGGTCAGCCTTCAGATGCAGCTGATCCGCCGGCAGCGACAAGGAGGCGCGGGCCAGGTCGTACTGATTGGGCCCGCCCTTGCGCAGGCCGTCGGCCATCAGGCATTGATCGAAGCGCAGTTGCTCCGCGGCCTTGGCGTCGAACCCGTCGTAGGAGTCGGCGACCGCGCTGGTACGCGGTTCCTGACCGGTGGCCGCAGCCGGCTGCACCGCTCCGGTGGCGAGGAGAGCCAGGGAGGCGACCGAGACGACCGGAGTCGCCAGACCGGCCAGCCATCTCGGACGGATGCGTTGTTTGCGTACAGGTCTACGCGACACGCGTATCCCTCTCTTTAGGGGGTGGCTGTTGCGGGCGCACTCCTGGGAGGGACACGTAAGACCC
The DNA here is from genome assembly GCF_000719505.1 of Streptomyces sp. NRRL B-3229. Classification (NCBI taxonomy): domain Bacteria; kingdom Bacillati; phylum Actinomycetota; class Actinomycetes; order Kitasatosporales; family Streptomycetaceae; genus Streptomyces; species Streptomyces sp. NRRL B-3229. The sequence goes on from NZ_JOGP01000020.1 coordinate 108,062, forward strand.
GGACATCGGGCACGTAGTGGTAGGCGCTCCCCCCGTGGACACGCCGGACGCTTCCGGGTGAGCGGACTGGTCAGGTCCCTCCGGGAGCGGACGTCACCATAGACACACCCGCCCTTTCCGCAACACCGCTTTGCGGTCGGGGCAGTTACATTCCGTATCCATCCCGCCCATGAGGGTTGTGCGTGGAAGTCATGTGCGGCTCGTGAGAGCCCCTTGCCCGTCTCTTACCAAGCCCCACCCGTGCACACGCTCCGCAACGATGAGACCGAAGTCACAGCCCAAGGAGACCCCTCCGAAGTCCTCCCGGAAATGGAGTTCTTGAACTGCCACTGCGTCGGCGGTGGGGCAGGGGGCCGACAGTTCGCCTGTTCGGCCATGGCGGCTTCGGGCAGGTGGCGACGGCCGAAGTCCCGCCATTCGTCGGCACGAGCACACCGGTGGTCTCGGGCTCGATGAACTCCACGCCGGGTCAGCGGCAACCTCGCCCTGCGGCTCGCTGCCGCTCGATGGCGAGCAGCACCTGGCGGCCCTCGTGGGCGTTCGAGACATCCGCTTCGTGGATGATCATGTCGAGTCCTGGAGGACGCTCAGCGCGGCACCGCCCTCCCACCTACGCGTTGCGCCTGCGCAGGCCAATCGCCCGAGTCCAGCCCCCGACGGCACAGCACAGACAACAGAAAACCCCAGGTCAGAAACCTGACCCGGGGTTCAAAAAGAGCCGCCTTCGGGATTCGAACCCGAGACCTACGCATTACGAGTGCGTTGCTCTGGCCATCTGAGCTAAGGCGGCGCGCCGTCCGCACCATGGTGCGATCAGCAACGTCGGTAAGTCTACACAGTTTCCGGGGGTGCTCCGCACCAGCCCTCGGGGCACCCCCGGACCGTCCGCCAAGGCGGCTACGAGCAGCGCTTTCCCTCCACCGGCGGGGTGCCGCGGAGCAGGTACGTGCCGATCGCGGAGTCGATGCAGGCGCTGCCGCGGCCGTACGCGGTGTGGCCGTCGCCCTCGTAGGTGAGCAGGCGGGCCGAGGCGAGCTGGGCGGCCAGGGCGCGGGCCCAGCGGTAAGGGGTGGCCGGGTCGCGGGTGGTGCCGACCACGACGATCGGGGCCGCACCCCGCGCCTCGATGCGATGGGGCTCACCCGTGGCCCTGACCGGCCAGTACGCACAACTCAGGGACGCCCAGGCAAGGCCCTCCCCGAACACAGGCGACGCCTTCTCGAAGGACGGCAGCGCCCGCTCGACCTCCTCGGGACTCCCGTAGGCGGGCGGCAGGTCGAGGCAGTTCACGGCCGCGTTGGCGGACATCAGGTTGCTGTAGCGGCCCCCGGCGTCCCGCTCGTAGTAGCTGTCGGACAGCATCAGCAGGCCGGCGCCGTCCTTGTCCTTGATCGCCGACGTCAGCGCCTCCCGCAGCTGCGCCCACGAGCTCTCGTCGTACATCGCCGCGATCACCCCGGTCGTGGCGAGAGCCTCGCCGAGCCTGCGGCCGTCCGCGTCGCCGGTCGGGATCGGGTGCGCGTCCAGCTTCTGGAAGAAGGCCTTGAGGTTGCGGCCGACCACCGCGGTCGGTGTGCCCTTCCCACCGAGCGGGCAGTCCGGCTGCTGCACACAGTCCTTCGCGAACGACTGGAACGCCGTCTCGAAGCCCGCCGTCTGGTCCAGGTTCATCCGGCGCGCGGGCAGCGAGGGGTCCATCGCACCGTCCAGGACGAGCCGCCCCGCACGCCCCGGGAACAGGCCCGCGTACGTCGCCCCGAGGAACGTCCCGTACGACGCCCCCACGTAGTTCAGCTTCCGGTCGCCCAGCACCGCCCGCACGATGTCCATGTCCCGGGCCGTCTCCACCGTCGACACATGCCGCAGCAGCCCCGGCGAGTGCGCGCCGCACGCCTCCGCGAACTCCTTGTAGGAGTCGACGAGTTCGGATGTCTCGCGCGCGTTGTCGGGGGTGGTGTCCGTCTGGGTGTACGCGTCCATCTTCCGCCCGTCGAGACATTCGACGGGCTCGCTGCGGGCGACGCCGCGCGGGTCGACGGCGACCATGTCGTACCGGGCCCGGACCGCCGCGGGGTAGCCGATCCCGGCGTACGCCTGGAGGTAGCCGACCGCCGAGCCGCCCGGCCCGCCCGGGTTCACGAACAGCGACCCGAGGCGCTTGCCCGGCCCGGTGGCCTTCTTGCGGGAGACCGCGAGCCGCACGTCCCCCGCCCCCGGCTTGGTGTAGTCGAGCGGTGCCTTCAGCGTGGCGCACTGGAAGCCGGGGACCCCGCAGCTGCGCCAGCGCGCCTTCTGTCCGTAGTACGGCGCGAGCCCGGCCGGTGTCGCCTCCGGCAGTGCGGCCAGCGTCACCTCGGCGGCCGCGGTGGCCGAGGTCGACGTACCCGTCGAGGCGCTGGCGGAGCAGGCCGAGACGAGGAGTGCCGCGGTCAGAAGGATGCCGCCGGTGCGGAGGGAGCGGGAGCTGCGCCTGGTGTGCATCAGGCGAGCGTAACTCTGTGCAGTTTTCTGATCGCGATCCGTGTGGACGAAGCCTCGTACGAGTGACGCGGTCAACCAGCCCCTGAGGCGGCCGCGACGGGCCCAGGGGGTCCTGGCGGCCGCGTCAACCCGCTCTCAGTGCCATCGCCATCGCCTCCACCGCGAGCAGCGGGGCCACATTGCGGTCGAGGGCCTCGCGGCACGCGCCGATCGCCTCGATGCGGCGGAGTGTGCTCTCCGGTGAGCTGCCGCGGGCGAGCCGCTCGAGGGCGTCCTCGGCGTCCACGTTGGCGATCGCCACCCTGGACCCGAGCTGGAGGGCGAGGACGTCCCGGTAGAAGGCGGTGAGGTCGGTCAGCGCGAGGTCGAGGCTGTCGCGCTGGGTGCGGGTCCTGCGGCGCTTCTGCTTGTCCTCCAAATCCTTCATCACCCCGGCCGTGCCGCGCGGCATCCGGCCGCCCTGCACGGCCCCCATCGCCGCCTTCAGCTCCTCGGTCTCCTTGCCGTCCATCTCCTCGGCCAGCTGCTTCGCGTCGTCGGCCGCCGCGTCGACGAGCTCCTGGGCCGCCCGGAGGCAGCCGCCGATGTCGTCGATGCGCAGGGGGAGCTTCAGTACGGCGGCGCGGCGCTCGCGGGCGGCCGGGTCGGTGGCGAGGCGGCGGGCCCGGTCGACATGGCCCTGGGTGGCGCGGGCGGCGGCCATGGCGGCGGCGGGCTCGATGCCCTCCCTGCGGACCAGCATGTCGGCGACGGCGTCGACCGAGGGGGTGGACAGGTTCAGGTGCCGGCAACGGGAACGGATCGTCGGCAGGACGTCCTCGATGGAGGGGGCGCACAGCAGCCACACCGTGCGCGGGGCGGGTTCCTCCACGGCCTTGAGGACCGCGTTGGCCGACTTCTCGTTCAGCCGCTCGGCGTCCTCGACGAGGATGATCTGCCAGCGGCCGTTCGCCGGCGAGGTGAACGACTTGCGCACGGTGTCCCGCATGTCGTCCGCGAGGATCTGGGTGCCGACGGCGGCCACCGAGGTGACGTCGGCGTGGGTGCCGATGAGTGCCGTATGACAGCCGTCGCAGAAGCCGCAGCCGGGTACTCCGCCGAGCGCCCGGTCGGGGCTGACGCACTGCAACGCGGCCGCGAAGGCTCTCGCCGCCTGGTTACGGCCCGCGCCGGGCGGACCGGTGAACAGCCAGGCGTGGGTCATCTTCGACGCCTCGGGGGGCGGAGCGTCGGTGGCGACGGCGGTGACCAGGGCGTCGGCGTCCCGAGCGGCAGCGCCGAGCTGCTCGCTCACCCTCTCCTGGCCGACCAGGTCGTCCCATACGGTCATGGGTTGCGCCGCCCTTTCGTCATGCTCTTTCGTCACGCTTCGTGCGTAGGTCCATTGTGCGGGCGAGCACTGACAACGGACCTACGGAGGGTTGCCGGCTGCGGGCCGGTGGGGGCTGGTCGCGCAGTTCCCCGCGCCCCTGACCGGGTGCAGGCAAGGCATGCCCAGCCGAACCCACCTAGGGGCGCGGGGAACTGCGCGACCAGCCCCGACGCACCCGCACCCCGAACCCGACCGCTACCGCCCCCTGTGCCGCCGTCCCCGATCGTCCCCGTACTCGTCGTCATGCGGCCCGAGCAACTCGTCCGCCAGCGACGGCAGATCGTCCAGCGGCGTCTCCTCGGCCCAGTCCGAGCGGGGCCTGCGTCGAGGTGCCCCCTGCTCGTCGACCTGCGGCAGCTCCCGCGTGCGCTCCTCGTCCCGGAAGTACCCGGGCGGCACCCGGTCCCCGGGCCCGTCCTTCGACACCGGAGGAAGCACAGCCGTCTCATCGGCCGCACCCGGAGGCACCGGAGGCAGCACAGCCGTCTCATCAGCCGCACCCGGAGGCACCGGAGGCAGCACAGCCGTCTCATCAGCCGCACCCGACGCAACCGGCGGCAGCACCGCCGTATCGTCCGCCGCACCCGGCGGCACCGGCGGCTGCGGAAGCTGCGCCGTCACCTCCGAGTCGGAGACCTCGCCGGAGTCTCCGCCCGAATCCCCGCCGTCCTCGTCGTCCTTCTTCATGGACACCCGGGGCAGCACCGCCGTCTCGTCCACCGGACCGCCCGACGCGTTCGTCGGCGTCACCACGGGCGTCGGCACGGTCGCCGCGTCCAGCCCGGCCGAAGGACTCGCAGCCTTCTTCGGTCCCGCCTCCGCCGCGGCGGTCGCGGACTCGGCGAGCCGCCGCGCCTCCTCGGCCCGCAGCAGCGCCTCCTCGGCCTTGCGCTGCTTCTCCAGGCGCTGCTCCTCGGCCGCGGCACGCACGCGTGCCTCCTCCTCGGCCTGCTTGCGGGCGGCTTCCTCGCGGGCCTTGCGCCGGGCCTCCTCCTCGGCGCGGGCCTTCTCCTCGGCGAGCAGCCGGACCCGCTCCTCCTCGGCCCGCCGACGCGCTTCCTCGGCCCGCAGCCGGGCCTCCTCCGCCTGCCGCTCGGCCTCGCGCCGCTGCGCCTCCTCCAGCTCGCGCCGCTTGCGCTCCTCCTCCTCGGCCTTCAGCCGGGCGAGCTGCTCCTGGCGCTCCCGCTCCAGGCGCTCCTCCTCGGCCTTGCGCGCGGCCTCTTCCTCGGCCTTGCGCCGCGCCTCCTCCTCGGCCTTGCGGCGGGCCTCCTCCTGCTCGCGGATCTCCTGCTCGGAGAGCGGCAGCAGCTGGTCGAGGCGGTGCCGTACGACGGTGGTGACGGCCTCGGGCTCCTGACCGGCGTCGACGACCAGGTACCGCCCCGGGTCGGCCGCGGCGAGGGTGAGGAATCCGGACCGCACGCGCGCGTGGAACTCCGCCGGCTCCGACTCGAGACGGTCCGGCGCCTCGGTGAACCGCTCGCGGGCGATCTCGGGAGAGACGTCCAGGAGGACGGTCAGGTGCGGAACCAGGCCGTTGGTCGCCCAGCGGTTGATGCGGGCGATCTCCGTCGGGGACAGGTCGCGCCCGGCACCCTGGTACGCCACCGAGGAGTCGATGTACCGGTCGGAGATCACGACCGCGCCGCGCTCCAGCGCGGGCCGGACCACGGTGTCGACGTGCTCCGCGCGGTCCGCCGCGTACAGCAGCGCCTCTGCGCGGTGCGAGAGCCCGGCGCTCGACACGTCCAGCAGGATCGACCGCAGCCTCTTGCCCACCGGGGTCGCCCCCGGCTCGCGCGTGACCACGACCTCGTGGCCCTTGGCCCTGATCCACTCGGCGAGGGCCTCGGCCTGGGTGGACTTCCCGGCCCCGTCGCCGCCTTCCAGCGCGATGAAGAAGCCCGTGGCGGCGGGCACCGTCTCCGGGTCGTCGCCGCCGAGCAGCGCGTCCCGCAGGTCGTGCCTGAGGGGGACGCCGGAGCGGTCGTCGACCTTGGCGAGAACCAGCGCGGCCACCGGCAGCAGCAGCGCGCCGACCAGCATCAGCGTGAACGCGGCACCGCCGTGCGCGAAGACGAACTTGCCGTTCTCCAGCCGGTGCGGTCCGATCGCCGCGGCCACCACGGGCGCGAGCAGCGCGCCGAGCGCCACGCTCACGCGGACGACCGCGTGCAGATGCTCGGTGGTGCGGGCCCGCCGGGACTCCTCGGTCTCCTGGTCGAGCAGGGTGTGCCCGGTGTTGGCGGCCACCCCGGCGCCGATTCCGGCGAGTACCTCGATCAGCAGCACGGTGGTGAGGTCCGGGACGAGCCCGGCGGCCAGCAGGGCGATGCCGGTGAAGGCGATCGCCAGCGCGAGCAGCCGGCGCCGCGACAGCGTGACCAGCACCTTGGGCGCCGTACGGACACCGACGACGACTCCGCCGGTCAGTGCCGCCACCATCAGGCCGTACGTCACCGGGCCGCCGCCCAGGTCCTTCGCGTGCAGCACCGCGACGGCCACGGCCGCCGCGATCGCCCCGGCGACGGCCGCGCAGGCCGGCACCAGCAGCGGGATCGCGCCGGTACGGCCCTTGTCGACACCGGCGCCCGCCTTGGGCCGGCGCAGGCCCTCCAGCGGCGAACGCGCGCGCGGGGTGCGGATGTCGGGCAGTTCCAGGAAGGTCAGCACCGACAGCGAGGCGGCGAACAGGCCGGCCGCGACGTACGAGGCGAGGGCCGCCTGGTGCTGGCCGAACCAGGCGATGCCGGAGCCCAGCAGGTTGTTGAGCAGGCCCGCGACGACGAGGACGACGGCGGCGAGCGGGATCACCACGAAGGTGGTGCGCAGCGACAGGCGGCGCAGCGCGTCCAGATGGTCCGGCAGCGGTCGTACCGTCGCCCCCTCCGGCGGCGGAGCCGGCAGCAGGGCAGGGGCCGCGCTCTCGCGGCACACGGTCCAGAAACGCTCGGCGACACCGGTCACGAAGGCGGTCACCAGCAGCAACGCGAGGGCGTTCTCCGGCGTCCAGTCGATCCACAGGGGCGCGACGATCAGCAGCGCGACCCTGACGCCGTCCGCGCCGACCATCGTCCAGCGGCGGTCGAGCGGGCCTTCCTGCGAGGTGAGCGAGGTCAACGGGCCGAGCAGGACGGCACCGAAGAGCAGCGTCGCGAGGATGCGCGTACCGAAGACGGTCGCCACTGCGAACGCCACGCCCCGGTAGCCGCCGCCGAACGCGCCCTGGCCGATCGCCGCCTGAAGGGCCAGCAGGACCAGCACCAGGAGCGCGAGGGTGTCGCCGATACCGCCGACGAGTTGGGCGCTCCACAGGCGTTTGAGCTGGGGCCTGCGCAGCAGGGCGCGGACGGCGCGCTCGCGGGAGTCCGCGACCAGGGCGTCGTCGGGGGCCGGGTGAGGGGCCGTGGGCTGCTCGGCACGGGTCATGCATTCAGCCTATCGGGAGCCACCGACAGCCTGGAGTGCCCGTCCTGACGTGCGCACGTCCCGACACCAAAGTGATGCCGGGACGTTCGCTTTGCGAAGCCTCGGTGGAGGATTCGGGACCGTGAGAAGGCCGGAACCGCGAGAAGGCCGGAACCGCGAGAAGGCCGGACTCAGTCCTCGGTGGACGTCTTGGAAGCCGTCGCCTTCGCGGTGGTCTTCTTCGCCGTCGTCTTCTTCGCCGCCGTGGTCGTCTTCTTCGCCGCGGTCTTCTTGGCGGCCGTCGCCTTCTTGGCCGGGGCCTTCTTCGCGGGCGCCTTCTTCGCCGTCTTCTTGGCGGGGCCCTTCGCCCGCTTCTCGGCGAGCAGTTCGAAGCCGCGCTCCGGGGTGATCTCCTCGACGCTGTCGCCGGAGCGCAGGGTCGCGTTGGTCTCCCCGTCGGTGACGTACGGCCCGAAGCGGCCGTCCTTGACCACGACCGGCTTCTCGCTGACCGGGTCGGTGCCCAGTTCCTTCAGCGGCGGCTTGGCGGCGGCCCGGCCGCGCTGCTTGGGCTGGGAGTAGATCTGGAGGGCCTCTTCGAGGGTGATCGTGAAGAGCTGCTCCTCGGCCTGGAGCGACCGCGAGTCGGTGCCCTTCTTCAGGTACGGCCCGTAGCGGCCGTTCTGCGCGGTGATCTCCTGGCCCTCCGCGTCGGCGCCGACGACGCGCGGCAGCGACATCAGCCTGAGCGCGTCCTCGAGGGTCACGGTGTCCAGGGACATCGACTTGAACAGCGAGGCAGTCCGCGGCTTCACGGCGTTCTTGCCGGTCTTCGGGGTGCCCTCGGGGAGCACCTCGGTGACGTACGGGCCGTAGCGGCCGTCGCGGGCGATGATCTGATGGCCCGTCACCGGGTCGGCGCCCAGCTCGAAGTCGCCGCTCGGCTTGGCGAGCAGCTCCTCGGCGAGCTCGACGGAGAGCTCGTCGGGGGCCAGGTCCTCGGGCACGTCGGCCCGCTGGTGGTTCTCGGAGTCCTTCTCGCCGCGCTCGATGTACGGGCCGTAGCGGCCGACCCTGAGCACGATGTCGTTGCCCACCGGGAACGACGACACCTCGCGCGCGTCGATCGCGCCCAGGTCGGTCACCAGTTCCTTGAGGCCGCCGAGGTGGTCCCCGTCGCCGTTGCCGGCGTCGGCCGCGCCGCCCTCGCCGCCGCCCTCGCCGAAGTAGAAGCGCTTGAGCCACGGCACGGACTGCGCCTGGCCGGCCGCGATGCGGTCGAGGTCGTCCTCCATGCGGGCGGTGAAGTCGTAGTCGACGAGCCGCCCGAAGTGCTTCTCCAGGAGGTTGACCACGGCGAAGGACAGGAAGGAGGGGACGAGTGCCGTGCCCTTCTTGAAGACGTAGCCGCGGTCGAGGATGGTGCCGATGATCGACGCGTACGTCGACGGGCGGCCGATCTCGCGCTCTTCGAGCTCCTTGACCAGGCTGGCCTCGGTGTAGCGGGCCGGGGGCTTGGTGGCGTGCCCGTCGACCGTGATCTCCTCGGCGGACAGCCGGTCGCCCTCGCTGACCTGGGGCAGCCGGCGCTCGCGGTCGTCCAGCTCGGCGTTCGGGTCGTCGGCGCCCTCGACGTAGGCCTTCAGGAAGCCGTGGAAGGTGATCGTCTTGCCGGAGGCGCTGAACTCGACGTCCCGGCCGTCGGCGGCGGTGCCGCCGATCTTCACGGTGACGCTGTTGCCGGTCGCGTCCTTCATCTGCGAGGCCACGGTCCGCTTCCAGATCAGCTCGTAGAGCTTGAACTGGTCACCGGTCAGACCGGTCTCGGCCGGGGTGCGGAAACGATCACCCGACGGGCGGATCGCCTCGTGCGCCTCCTGGGCGTTCTTGACCTTCGCGGCGTAGGTCCGCGGGCTCGACGGCAGGTAGTCGGCACCGTAGAGCTGGGTGACCTGGGCGCGGGCGGCGGAGACGGCCGTATCGCTGAGGGTCGTGGAGTCCGTACGCATATAGGTGATGAAGCCGTTCTCGTACAGCTTCTGCGCCACCTGCATGGTCGCCTTCGCGCCGAAGCCGAGCTTGCGCGAGGCCTCCTGCTGGAGGGTCGTCGTACGGAACGGGGCGTACGGGGAGCGGCGGTACGGCTTGGACTCGACCGAGCGGACGGCGAACTGCGTCTGCTCCAGGGCGGCGGCCAGCGCGCGGGCGTTCGCCTCGTCGAGGTGGAGCGTGTTCGCGCTCTTGAGCTGCCCCAGGGAGTCGAAGTCACGGCCCTGCGCGACGCGTCGGCCGTCGACGGTCTGGAGGCGCGCGACCAGGGACGACGGGTCCGAGGGGTCTCCCGCGCGGCCGGTCGCGAAGGTGCCGGTCAGGTCCCAGTACTCGGCGGAACGGAACGCGATGCGCTCGCGCTCCCGCTCGACGACGAGCCGGGTCGCGACGGACTGGACACGGCCGGCCGACAGGCGCGGCATGACCTTCTTCCACAGGACCGGCGAGACCTCGTAGCCGTAGAGGCGGTCGAGGATGCGGCGGGTCTCCTGGGCGTCGACCAGCTTCTTGTTCAGCTCGCGCGGGTTGGCGACGGCGGCCTGGATCGCGGCCTTGGTGATCTCGTGGAAGACCATCCGCTTGACCGGGACCTTGGGCTTGAGGACCTCCTGGAGGTGCCATGCGATGGCCTCGCCCTCGCGGTCCTCATCGGTGGCGAGGAAGAGCTCGTCGGAGTCCTTGAGCAGGTCCTTGAGCTTCTTGACCTGGGCCCGCTTGTCGGCGTTGACGACATAGATCGGCGCGAAGTCGTGCTCGACGTCCACGCCGAGGCGACGCACCTCGCCGGTGTACTTCTCGGGCACCTCGGCGGCGCCGTTGGGGAGGTCGCGGATGTGCCCGACGCTCGCCTCGACGACGTATCCGGGGCCGAGATAGCCCTTGATCGTCTTCGCCTTGGCAGGCGACTCGACGATGACGAGTCGGCGGCCGCCCGGTGCGGTCTCGCTGGTCGGGGACAACTTCGCTCTTCTCTCCGGTCGACGCTGGGGTATCCCCAGGCCTTGGTTCCCGGGGTCGGGTCGTGCTGACGCTGCGGAGTGTGACGGTACATCCCGCCCCCGTGTCAAACGGGAAAAGCCCGCAACGGCCACTCGAACGGTAACCCGACTACCGCCATTCCTGCCGCCCGGAGTCCTCACCGGCCTTTTCCGGCTCAACCGGAGGGCGATCTCCCCATTGCCGATCGGACGGCTCCCCGGGACGCCCTCAGACGCGGGTGAGGCACCATGCGCCGACGGCCAGCGCGAGCAGCGCGGCGAGGGTCGCGACGGTCGCCGATGCGACGGGACTCACACCGAGGGCGACAGGTCGGCGATGGCGTACCCGGGCGGCGGTCCACACCAGCAGCGCGCCTCCGAACAGGGCGAACACCACTCCCGCGAAGATCGCCGTTTCGCTCTCCATGGCTGCTCGTGCCCCCTCTTCTCCCGTCCGCGCGTGCGGTTCCGACGGAGACTGGCACGGGCGGACGGCGGGCAGGCGAACCCCGGGTGAACGCCGGCGCCGAGAGGGGCCTCGGGACCCCGCTGACGGGTCCCGGCCGAGCGCACGGCCCCTGCTCCGGTCGCCGACGGATCCGGTCAGGTTCTCGCCCGGTTCTCACCCTGGTCGCCGCCGGGTGTGACCGGATACGCAGGGGTCCGTGGCCGGGGACGATCAGGATCCGGTCCTCGCCGAGCCGAAAACCGACCGGATTCCGACCGCGCGGCGCGGAGCCCCCGCCGGATTCACGCCGACGCCGCCGGCTTCACGTCGGGCTCGCCGGATTCACCTCGGCCCCTCCGGATTCACCTCGGCCCAGCCGCATTCACGCCGGCTCCAGGAACCCCTGCTCCACCAGCACCCGGATCTGCGCGGGCGTACGGTCGCGCAGGACGACCGGGTCCTCACCCATGAGCTGGGCGATCGCGTCGAGGATGCGGCCCGCGCTCAGCGAGCCGTCGCACACGCCGGCGAAACCCGCGCCGACGGTGTCCACCTTGGTGGCCCGGCGCATCCCGCGGTGCTGGCGCAGCACCACGTGCTCGGGGTCCTCCGCGCCGGGCAGCCCGACCTGCTCCTGGACGATCTCGGGCACGAGCTTGAAGTGCGCCTCCAGCAGCGCCGCGTCGTCGTGGGCACGCAGGTAGTCGAGGCGTTCGAAGTGCGCGCGGACGGTGTCGCCGAGCGGCTGCTCGACCGGGTGCGGCCACTCCTCGACGGTGATCGAGGGCTCCGCCGATCCGGTCCTGCGCAGGGTGATCCAGCCGAAGCCCACGGCCCGCACCTTGCGCGCCTCGAACTCGTCCAGCCAGGCGTCGTACAGCGCCTGGTACGCGGCCGGGTCGCCGCGGTGGTCACCGGCGTCCCTGAGCCACAGCTCGGCGTACTGCGTGACGTCCTGCACCTCGCGCTGCACGATCCACGCGTCGCACCCTCGCGGCACCCACGACCTGAGCCGGTCCTGCCACTCCTCCCCCGCCACGTGCTGCCAGTTGGCGAGAAACTGCGCGAACCCGCCCTCGTTCAGCAGCTCCCCCGCACCCTGAACGACCGAGCGGCACAGATCGTCCCCGCCCATCCCGCCGTCCCGGTACGTCAGCCGGGCGCCCGGCGAGATCACGAAGGGCGGGTTCGAGACGATGAGGTCGTACGTCTCCCCCTGGCGGAGCGGCTCGAACAGCGAGCCCTCCCGCAGATCGGCCGCCGGGGCGCCGGAGAGCGCCAGCGTGAGCGCCGTGATGTGCAGCGCACGCGGGTTGAGGTCGGTCGCCGTCACGCGCGTGGCGTGCTGGGCGGCGTGCAGGGCCTGGATCCCGGAGCCGGTGCCGATGTCGAGGGCGGAGCCGACGGGCGTGCGGACGGTGATGCCGGCGAGCGTGGTGGAGGCGCCGCCGACCCCGAGGACGACACCCTCGTCCCGGCTGCCGATGCCACCGGCGCCGCCGACGGCACAGCCCAGGTCCGACACGATGAACCAGTCCTCGCCGTCGGGTCCGCCGTACGGCCGTACGTCCACCGTGGCGGCCACCTCGTCGCCGCCGGCGCGCACCAGCCAGCCGCTCTCCAGGCACGCGTCGACGGGCAGAACGCCCGCCACGCGCGCGTGGGGCACCGGTTGCTGAAGGAGGAACAGGCGTACGAGCACTTCCAGCGGGGTGTCCCCGCGGGTCGCCCGGAGCGCGGGCACGGTCTCGCTGCGGGCGAGCGCCGCGTACGCGGGCGCACCGAGCAGTTCGAGCAGCCCGTCGGCGGTGAAGGACGCCCCGAGCAGGGCGTCCCGCAGCCGGGCGGCGACGTCGGCGCCTCCGGAGGCGGAGGCGGCGGTGGGAGCGGCGGGCAGCGTGGGCAGGCTGGAGGTACTCACGCCCCCATTGTGGCCCGCACGCACCGACCGCACAGGCCCACCTCGCGCCCGGGCGCACCCTGGCCGACGCCACGCCTCGGCACCCCTGGCCCACGCCACGCCTCGGCACCCCTGGCCCCCGCCGCACCCCGGCACCCTGGTCCGCCTTGCGCCCCGGCACCCTGGTCCGCCTTGCGCCCCGGCACCCGGCGCCGCCGCAAGTGCGGTGACCTCACCCGCCCCGAAGTCCGCCAGGAGCGCTCAGCTGTCCGTGGCCGATGCGGAAGCCACCGGCGACCCCGAGGACTGCTTGCAGCCCGGCTGCTCGGCCAGCGCCTGCTTGGTGTCGCCGGACTCCAGCTCCTTCAGCGCGTTGAGCGCGGTCTGACGCTGCGTCTCCACCTTCTGCATCTCCGCCGAGACGTCCTTGAGACCCGTGGCGAACTTCGCCTGGTCCTTGGTGTCGAGCTTGTCCACCTGCGACTTCATGTCGCCGTAGGCCGCGGAGAGGGCCGAGAGCTGATTGACCGCGTTCTGAAGCTTCTTGGCGCCGTCCTCGGCACCGGGAGGCGCGCCGGCGCTCTGGATGACCGTGGCCCGCGCCTTGTAGCCGTCGGACAGGTCCTGGAACGCCTGGGAGTCGGCCTTCTGGAGCTCCGCCGGGGTGCTCTCGGTGTCCTCGGCCGCCTTGGTGATCGCGTCGTAGGCCGCCGTGATCTTCTTGTTCTGGGCCGGCACCAGGTCGCAGACCTTCTTGGCCCAGGCGTCGAGTTCCTTGTTGTCCTTTTCGCCGCCGCCGCATCCCGACAGCGCCAGTACCAGTACCGCACCGCCGGACAGTGCGGCCGCGAGCTTCTTGTTCACCGGATCGGTCCCTTCCATGGCCTCTCGGCCACCGGACGTTACACGCCACGGGCACCGGATCCACACGCCGAATGCCTCAAATGTGACCCTTTACGGCTGTTTGCCCCATGCGAGAGAAGCCTCACGGCCGAGGAGCCCACACGCGACGGGGCGGGCGGGCGGCGCATGAACGCGCGCCGCCCGCCCGCCGGCGATCACGAGGAACGCGAGCACGGCGATGAGGATCCGTACGCCGATGTTCTTGTCGTCGCCGTAACTGAACTTGATCACCGCGGGCGCGATCAGCAGGGCCACCAGGTTCATGACCTTCAGCAGGGGGTTGATCGCGGGGCCCGCGGTGTCCTTGAAGGGGTCGCCGACGGTGTCACCGATCACGGTCGCGGCGTGGGCCTCGCTGCCCTTGCCGCCGTGATGACCGTCCTCGACGAGCTTCTTGGCGTTGTCCCAGGCACCGCCGGAGTTCGCCAGGAAGACCGCCATGAGTGTGCCCGCCCCGATCGCGCCCGCGAGGAACGCGCCGAGGGCACCGACCCCGAGGGTGAACCCGATGAAGATCGGCGCCGTCACGGCGAGCAGTCCGGGCGTGGCGAGCTCGCGCAGGGCGTCCCGGGTGCAGATGTCGACGACCTTGCCGTACTCCGGCTCCTCGCTGTAATCCATGATCCCGGGGTGCTCGCGGAACTGCCGCCGCACCTCGTAGACCACCGAGCCCGCCGACCGCGACACCGCGTTGATCGCCAGCCCCGAGAAGAGGAAGACGACCGCCGCGCCCGCGATCAGGCCGACGAGGTTGTTGGGCTGCGAGATGTCCATCATCAGGCTCATCGGCGCACCGGCCCCGCTGAGCTTCTCGCCGACGTCCTGCGCGCCGGTCGTGATCGCGTCCCGGTACGACCCGAAGAGCGCCGACGCCGCGAGGACCGCGGTGGCGATGGCGATGCCCTTGGTGATGGCCTTGGTGGTGTTGCCGACGGCGTCCAGGTTGGTGAGCACCTGCGCGCCCGCGCCCTCGACGTCACCGGACATCTCGGCGATGCCCTGCGCGTTGTCGGAGACCGGCCCGAAGGTGTCCATGGCGACGATCACGCCGACCGTGGTGAGCAGACCGGTACCGGCCAGCGCCACCGCGAACAGCGCCAGCATGATCGACGTACCGCCGAGCAGGAAGGCGCCGTAGACGCCGAGGCCGATCAGCAGGGCGGTGTAGACGGCCGACTCGAGACCGATCGAGATACCGGCGAGGACGACGGTGGCGGGCCCCGTGAGCGAGCTCTTGCCGATGTCCTGGACGGGACGGCGGTTGGTCTCGGTGAAATAGCCGGTCAGCTGCTGGATGACGGCCGCCAGCAGAATGCCGATCGCCACCGCGACGAACGCGAGGATCCGAGGGTCGCCGTCCCTTCCGCTGATCGCCGTGTCCGTTACGCCGTCGAGGTCGGAGTACTTCCCCGGCAGGTAGACGAAGACGGCGACCGCCACCAGCACGAGCGAGATCACCGCGGAGATGAAGAACCCGCGGTTGATGGCGCTCATGCCGCTGCGGTCGGACCTGCGCGGGGCGACCGCGAAGATGCCGATCATCGCGGTGATCACGCCGATCGCCGGGACGAGCAGCGGGAAGGCGAGTCCGGAGTCGCCGAAGGCCGCCTTGCCGAGGATCAGCGCGGCCACGAGGGTCACGGCGTACGACTCGAAGAGGTCGGCCGCCATGCCCGCGCAGTCGCCGACGTTGTCGCCCACGTTGTCGGCGATGGTCGCGGCATTGCGCGGATCGTCCTCCGGAATGCCCTGCTCGACCTTGCCGACCAGGTCGGCGCCGACGTCGGCGGCCTTGGTGAAGATGCCGCCGCCGACTCGCATGAACATCGCGATGAGCGCCGCGCCGAGACCGAAGCCCTCCAGGACCTTCGGCGCGTCGGCCGCGTACACGAGCACCACACAGGAGGCGCCCAGCAGACCGAGCCCCACCGTGAACATGCCGACGACGCCGCCCGTGCGGAATGCGATCTTCATGGCTTTGTGGGAGACGGCGGTGAGATCCTTTTCCGGCTCGCCTTCCGCCGGAGTGGCTTCTCGTGCCGCCGCGGCCACCCGCACATTGCTGCGCACGGCGAGCCACATCCCGATATAGCCGGTGGCCGCCGAGAAGGCGGCACCGATCAAGAAGAACACGGATCGGCCTGCGCGCTGATTCCAGTCGTCCGCGGGCAGCAGCATGAGCAGGAAGAACACGACCACGGCGAATACGCCGAGTGTGCGCAGCTGACGTGCCAGATAGGCGTTCGCGCCTTCCTGGACCGCCGCCGCGATCTTTTTCATGCTGTCGGTGCCCTCGCCGGCCGCGAGCACCTGGCGCACCAGGACGCCCGCCACGACGAGCGCCGCCAGGGCGACGACCGCGATGACCGCGATCAGCACCCGGTTGTCGTCGGTGAGCACCGCGGCCGCGAGATGGGTCGTGGGCTGGTCCAACTGATCAGGGGTAGAAAGCCCCGCCATTCGTCCTCCTTGACGCTTGGGCTGAGCTCAAGATGTGGACGGATTGTAGGTACCCCGTCCTGATCAAAACAGGGCGCGGTAAACGGAATTCGCCTTTACGGAACCTGAAAGCAGTAATGCCCCGAAGGCATTCATGGACGATATCTAGATCGTGAAGTAATTCACGAAACGCATCGCACCAGACCACTGTAGGCACAGAAAGCCCATGACGACATGCGGAAGGGCCCCACCGGGGTGGGGCCCTTCCGCATGTCGAACAGATGGATCAATCAGGGAAGCACTGCGGCCGGCGGCGTGGTCGGCCAGGTCATACGGATCTGTCCGCCGTGCTCCCCTGCGGTGACCTCGACGTCGTCGACGAGGCCGCTGATGACCGCGAGGCCCATCTCGTCCTCCTCGGTCTCCACGTCGTGGTCGTCACCCTGAGCGCCCGGAGCCCGGTCACCCGGGGCCGAACGCGGCGCCTCGTCGCCGACCTCGATGGAGAACTGCTTCTCCTCCTCGATCAGCAGCACCTGGACCGGCGAGGTGATCCCGCCGCTCTGGTGCAGTCCGACGGCACGGGTGCAGGCCTCGCCGACGGCGAGTCTGACCTCGTCGAGGACGGCCTCGTCCACTCCGGCCCTGCGCGCCACCGCTGCCGCCACCAGTCGGGCGGTCCTGACGTGCTCGGGCAGCGCGCTGAAGCGGAGTTCAACGGTGGCCATGCGTCCCCCTCGGAACTACGGGCGTGCTGTCGGGGGGACCGGGCCGCCGAAAGCCCAGCCCCCCTTCTTTCTTGCTTCTGTCGGCGTCCTTCGCCGCCCCGGGCACGGGCCCGGGAACGGGTCAGTCGGTCGCCGCCACCGCTTCCTCGACCGAGGTGTGGATCGGGAACACCTTGGTGAGGCCGGTGATACGGAAGATCTTGAGAATGCGCTCCTGGTTGCAGACCAGGCGCAGCGAGCCCTCATGGGCACGCACACGCTTCAGGCCGCCGACCAGCACGCCGAGCCCGGTGGAGTCGAGGAAGTCCACGCCCTCCATGTCGACGACAAGGTGGAAACTGCCGTCGTTCACCAGCTCGACCAGCTGCTCGCGCAGCTTGGGCGCGGTATATACGTCGATTTCGCCACCGACCCTGACGATCGTGCGATCGCCGACGGTCTCGGTCGACAGGGACAGGTCCACGGATCCTCCAGCACCTTGCTATCGAGCGGTCGCCCCTCGGGACACCTCGGCAGAGCCCCCGGGACGGTTCGCCAGCCGCGATGGCATTCAATCACTTACCGGCAGGCGTGCACGACGCCTTGGTCCCATTGTCCGTCACGCCAGTGACACACTCGGTGCCGATGGCCAAGAATCTCCGATCCGATCGGCCCCAGACGGACTCCGGCTCCCGCCCCGCGCCGAGCACGGTCCTGGACCGGCTCGCCGCCGGCCCGAGCCGGGCTGCGCGCATCACTCATACGGAGCACTTGCCCCCGCGAGCGGGCCGCCATGCCGTCTGGCCTGACCGGATTCGTTCGGAGGTCGTGGCGGCGGTCCAGGCGTGCGGCATCGAACATCCCTGGGCCCACCAGGCACAGGCCGCCGAGCACGCCCTGGACGGCGATTCGGTGGTCGTCGCGACCGGGACGGCCTCCGGCAAGTCCCTGGCGTACCTCGTGCCGGTCCTCTCGACACTCCTGGACGGCTCCGAGGCCCCGAACGGCCGCGGTGCCACCACGCTCTACCTGGCCCCCACGAAGGCCCTGGCGGCGGACCAGTGCCGCTCGGTGAAGGAACTTTCACAACCGCTCGGCAATTCCGTGCGCGCCGCGGTCTACGACGGCGACACGCCGTTCGAGGAACGCGAGTGGATCCGCCAGTACGCCAACTACGTCCTGACCAACCCGGACATGCTGCACCGCGGGATACTCCCCTCCCACCCCCGCTGGTCCTCCTTCCTGAAGGCCCTCAAGTACGTCGTCATCGACGAGTGCCACACCTACCGGGGCGTCTTCGGCTCCCACGTGGCCCAGGTCCTGCGGCGTCTGCGCCGCCTGTGCGCCCGCTACGGCGCCTCGCCCGTCTTCCTCCTCGCCTCCGCGACCGCCGCCGACCCGTCCGTCGCCGCCGGCCGCCTGACCGGCCTCCCGGTGGTCGAGGTCGCCGACGACGCCTCACCTCGCGGCGAACTGGTGTTTGCCCTCTGGGAGCCTCCCCTCACCGAGATGCAGGGCGAGAAGGGCGCCCCGGTCCGCCGTACGGCCACCGCCGAGACGGCCGACCTCCTCACCGACCTCGCCGTGCAGGGCGTCCGCTCGGTCGCCTTCGTGCGCTCCCGGCGCGGCGCCGAGCTGATCTCGGTGATCGCCCAGGAACGACTCGCCGAGGTGGACCGCTCCCTGGCGCGCCGGGTGGCGGCCTACCGCGGCGGCTACCTCCCCGAGGAGCGCCGCGCCCTGGAACAGGCCCTGCACTCGGGAGAGTTGCTGGGCCTGGCCGCCACCACCGCCCTCGAACTCGGCATCGACGTCTCCGGCCTGGACGCCGTACTGATCTCCGGCTACCCCGGCACGCGCGCCTCCCTGTGGCAGCAGGCCGGCCGCGCCGGCCGGGCAGGACAGGGCGCCCTGGCCGTCCTGGTCGCCCGCGACGACCCTCTGGACACCTTCCTCGTCCACCACCCCGAGGCCCTCTTCGACCAGCCGGTGGAGTCGACGGTCCTCGACCCCGACAACCCGTACGTCCTTGCCCCGCACCTGTGCGCCGCCGCGGCCGAACTGCCTTTGACCGACGAGGACATGGAGCTGTTCGGCCCTGCCTGCACCGACCTCCTGCCGCAGCTGGAGTCCGCGAAGCTGCTGCGCCGCCGCACCAGGGCCTGGCACTGGACCCGCCGGGAGTCGGCCGCCGACCTCGCCGACATCCGCGGCCAGGGCGGCAGCCCGATCCAGATCGTCGAGTCCGGCACGGGCCGCCTGCTGGGCACGGTCGACGCGGGCGCCGCCCACACCACCGTCCACGAGGGCGCGGTCCACCTCCACCAGGGCCGCACGTACCTGGTCCGCTCCCTGGACCTGGAGGACTCGGTCGCCCTGGTCACGGAGGCGAACCCGCCTTACTCGACCGTGGCCCGCGACACGACGGCCATCTCCGTCCTGGAGACCGACGTCGAGATCCCCTGGGGCGACGGCCGCCTCTGCTACGGCTCCGTCGAGGTCACCAACCAAGTCGTCTCCTTCCTGCGCAGACGCCTCATCACCGGTGAGGTGCTCGGCGAGACCAAACTCGACCTCCCTCCGCGTACGCTCCGCACGCGGGCGGTGTGGTGGACCGTCACCGAGGACCAGCTCGACGAGGCCCGCATCGACCCGGAGATCCTCGGCGGCGCCCTGCACGCCGCCGAACACGCCTCCATCGGCCTCCTCCCCCTCTTCGCGACCTGCGACCGCTGGGACATCGGCGGCGTGTCGATCCCCCTCCACCCCGACACGCTGCTCCCCACGGTCTTCGTCTACGACGGCCACCCGGGCGGCGCGGGTTTCGCGGAGCGCGCCTTCCACACGGCCCGCGCCTGGCTCACGGCCACCCGCGAGGCCATC
Source organism: Streptomyces sp. NRRL B-3229 (assembly GCF_000719505.1). Classification (NCBI taxonomy): domain Bacteria; kingdom Bacillati; phylum Actinomycetota; class Actinomycetes; order Kitasatosporales; family Streptomycetaceae; genus Streptomyces; species Streptomyces sp. NRRL B-3229. The sequence goes on from NZ_JOGP01000020.1 coordinate 127,632, forward strand.
GCCTCCTGCGAATGCGACGCCGGCTGCCCGTCCTGCATCCAGTCCCCCAAGTGCGGCAACGGCAACGATCCGCTGCACAAGAGGGGGGCGGTGCGGCTGCTCACGGTGCTGCTGCGGGGGGCACCGGAGGCCGGGGCCCCTGATCCAGCCCTGGAGCTCCCCCGAAACCCGAAGGAACCGGCACCGGCGCCGCAGGCCCCGCCCGTGCCCTGATCTCCGCCGTGAACGGGCCCCGCCCCGACGCCGCCGTCACGTCCGAGATCTCGCCGACCATCCTGCACCGCACCAGCCGCGTCCCCTGGGCCCGCGCCACCTCCTCCGCCCTGCCACACGCCACCCCGGGCCCGTCGGCCCAGTGGTCCGCCGCCGCGAGCGCCGCGAGATCCGCGGCTCCGGCCGCCCGATGCCGTACGACGACGGCCTGCCCGAAGGCCAGTACGCCCCCGAACACCACGCACAGCACCGCGACGGCCCCGACACTCCAGACGGTCGCCGAACCACGGTCCGACCGAGCGCCGACGAGGTGGGCCCCCAGGAGCCGGGCGACACCGCGACGGACACGAGCGACCCGCTGGGCGAGGGGAGCGACCCTCTGGGCGCAGGAGGCGACCCTCTGGGCGAGGGATGCGACCCACTGGGCGCAGGAGGCGACTCGCTGGGCGCAGGAGGCGACTCGCTGGGCGCAGGAGGCGACTCGCTGGGCGCAGGGGACCACCCGCTGGACACAGGAGGCGGCCGGCGCCGACCGAGTCGGCGCCGATCCCCTCCTCATCCCCGATCCCCTTCCCCGACCGTCTCCTCCGCCAGGGCCACGGCCTCCTCCCGCACCTCGAACGGCAGACCGCTGAGTGCCGGCGGCTTCGCCACGACCACCACGCGGACCCGGCCCCCCTCCCGGGTGATCTTGACCTCCGCGTCGCGCGGTGCGGTGTCCCGGGCCACCCGGACGACCGCCTCAGCGGGATCCTGGCGAGCCGCCGCCCTGGCACCGCTCCTGGCCGCGTCCACGCACTGGATCTGTGCGGCCACCACGAGCAGCCCCCACACCAGCGCCATCGCGAACATCACCAGGACGGGCAGCACCATGGCCGACTCGGCCGTCACGAACCCCTGGTCCGCCGCCCGTTCACGCCTTCCCATCGAGCGCCTGCTTCACGATGGCCTGGAGCTCCGCGCTGACGGCTCCGCTCGTCACCACCTTGTAGAGCACCACCGCGAAGGCCACCGCGGCGACGATCCCCATCGCGTACTCGGACGTGACCATCCCCGCGTCCCGGCGCGCCGATCCCATCGATCGCGCCCGGCACACCACACCGCACACCAGAGCACTCATCCGTGCCCGTACCGCCTTGTACATATCGACCCCCGTGAGGTTCAGTCGTGTTCGTCTGTCCGTCTGCTTGCCACTCCGCCGGATCACCGGCCGCCGTCCGTCATCGCCCACCTCCTCCCAGCACTCCACCCGCCAGCCCGATCACGATCGGCAGGACGCCGACGGCGATGAACGCGGGCAGGAAGCACAGCCCCACCGGCGCGGTGACCAGCACGGCGGCTCTTCGTGCCCGTGCCGTCGCGGCGCGCCCCCAGTCGGCGCGGGCGTCCGCCGCGAGGCCGGCGACCGGAGCGGCGGCGGGCAACCCGGTCACATCGGCGCGTTCCAGCAGCCGCGCCAGCGGTCCGGCCCCCGGAGTCGAGGCGAGCCTCCGCCACGCCTCGCCCGGCGTACCGCCGAGCCGCACCTCCGCCGCCCCGCGCGCCAGGCCCTCCCCGACCGGCCCGCCCAGAGCCTCACCGACGGCCTGCGCCGCGATCACCGGACCGGCGCCTGCCGCGATACAGGCGGCCAGCAGATCGGCGGCGAGCGGGAGTTGCCGCGCCGCCTCGCGTGCGTCCGCCTCCCCGATACCGGCACCGGACGCCTCCCGGAGCCGCCACCGCCACAGCCCCACCGCGACGACCAGCCCGACGGCCACACCGGGGACCCCGCCGACCAGCACCCACCCGACGCACCCGGCGCCGGCCACCGGCAGCCACCGCCGCCCGAACTCCCGCCCCTCGAACCGGGAACGGTCCGCTGTGGCCTCTGCGGCGGCCAGCAACTCGCCCAACCGCCGCCGCAGTCTCCGCTCCTGCCGGGCCGCGGTACCCCATCTGACGAGCCAGGCGACGACCGCCGCCACGCCCAGGACCACCCCCAGCCTGTGGACAACTTCCGCTCCCACGACCATCCCCAGCCCGTGGACACCTTCCGCTCCCACGACCATCCCCAGCCCGTGGACACCTTCCGCGCTCACGCCGCCTCAGCTCCCCGCACGATCCGCATCGCCCACCACATCCCGACCCCCTCCAGCACCCCGCCGACCACCAGACAGCCCAGCCCGGCCCCCGAGTGCAGCAGCACCCGCAGGGGATCGGCGCCGAGGGCGGCCCCGAGGCCAAGGCCCAGCACCGGCAGCGCGGCGAGCATCCACGCGGTGGACCGCGCCCCCGCCAACTGGGCCCGCAGATCGGCCCGTTGATCCCGCTCGGCCCGCAGCGCCCCCTCCAGCCGATCGAGCCCGGCGGCCAGCCCCGCCCCCTGGTCCACGGCCACCCGCCAGCAGGCGGCGAGCCCCAGCAGCCCTTCGGCCCCCGGCCGCCGAGCCGCCGCGGCCAGCGCCCCCGGCACATCCCCACCGAACCGAGCCGCCGCCAGCACCACAGCCTGCGCCTCCCCGAGCCCACCGCCTCCGGACACTCCGGGCCCCACTCCCCCGAACCCGAGCCCACCGGCTCCCGGCCCTCCAGGCCCGGCTCCCCCATCTCCCCCGGCTCCCCCGGCTCCCCCGGCTCCCCGGGCTCCCCGGGCTCCAAGCCCACCCGAGCCGGTCGCCCCGCCCCAGGCCGCCCCAACCCGAGTCCGCTCACCCCCAGCCCCTTCCAAGTCCCGCACCGCCAGCACCAGCGCCTCCCCCGGCTGCCGTCCCGCCCGTACCTCCCCCGCGACCGCCGCACACAGCGCGATCACCGCGTCCGCCCGCCGCTCCCGCATCCGACGCGCCTCCCGGGCCAGCCGCACCCGCCGCAGCAACGGCACCCCGACCGTCCCGGCGATCAACAGCAGCACCGAAGCGCCCAGCACGGCCAGCACCAGCCCCACGACCGCCGACGACCACTCGATCCCGAGCCGCTCGCGAACCCGCCGCAGTTCCCCGACCACGTGTCCCCAGACCGGCGGCCCGACCCCCACCACCCCACCGCCCGCGAACAACGCCTGCGCCCGCCGCAACGCGGACCGCCTCCGCCCCCACAACCACACGGCCAGTCCAAGACCCCCCCACAGCCGCACCCACCGACATCTCCTCCACCGACATCTCAGCCATCCCTCTCACCGCGCCCTCTCCTCGCCCGCCCCGCGCGCCCACATCGGCCCGCCACCCACGACCCACCAGACCCACACAGCACCTCTCACCGTCACCCGCACTCCCCCGCCGCCTCCCTCAGCGCACTCCCGAGCAGCCCCCGCAACCGCTCCCACCCCGGCTCACGCACGAACGCCTCCGCACCCCACCGCAGCGCCGGCACCGTCCGCACCCACCCCGAGGCGTCCCGCTCCAGCACCCGCACCTCGGCGATCCGCCGTCGCCCGGTCCGGTCGCGCACGAGATGCAGGACGACCGACAACGCCGCCGCCAACTGGCTGTGCAGCGCCGCCCGGTCGAGCCCCGCCGCCGTACCAAGCGCCTCCAGGCGGGCAGGGACATCGGCCGCCGCGTTCGCGTGCACGGTCCCGCAGCCGCCCTCGTGGCCCGTGTTCAACGCGGCCAGCAGGTCCACCACTTCGCGCCCACGCACCTCACCCACCACCAGCCGGTCGGGCCGCATCCGCAGCGCCTGCCGCACCAGGTCCTCGAGGGTGACGAGACCCGCGCCCTCCTGGTTGGCGGGTCTGCTCTCCAGCCGTACGACGTGCGGATGGTCCGGCCGGAGCTCCGCCGAGTCCTCCGCGAGCACGATCCGCTCGCCCGGCCCGACGAGCCCCAGCAGCGCGCTGAGCAGCGTCGTCTTGCCCGTACCGGTCCCGCCGCTGATCAGGAAGGACAGCCGCGCCTCCAGCAGTGCCCGCAGCACCCGGTCCCCGCCCGGCGGCACCGTGCCGGCCGCGACCAGCTCGTCCAGCGTGAACGCGCGCGGCCGGACCACCCGCAGCGACAGACAGGCACAGCCGACGGCGACCGGGGGCAGCACCGCGTGCAGCCGGGTCCCGTCGGGCAGCCGGGCGTCCACCCAGGGCCGGGCGTCGTCGAGGCGCCGCCCGGCCACCGCGGCGAGCCGCTGCGCGAGTCGTCGTACGGCGGCCGCGTCCGGGAAGGTGACCGCTGTCAGTTCGAGTCCGCCGCCCCGGTCCACCCAGACCCGGTCCGGGGCCGACACCAGGACGTCCGTCACGGACGGGTCCGCGAGCAACGGCTCCAGGGGGCCGCTGCCGACCAGCTCGGACCGCAATCGCGCGGCCGCGCCCAGCACTTCGGCATCGCCCAGGACCCGCCCCTGCTCCCGCAGTGCCTGCGCCACCCGCGCGGGCGTCGGCTCGGCACCGCTCTCGGCCAGCCACTGCCGCACCCCGTCCAACAGCCCGACGGCCCCGATGACCTCCCCGTCCACGACCGTCCCGATAGCCCCGATGGTCCCGATGGCCTCGCCGACCCCGACCGCCCCACCGACAGCCTCAGGCGACCGAGCCCGAGTCCGCGTCCGCGTCCGAGACCGGAGCCCCGGACCAGAACGCGCCGCCTCGATCCCGTCCGCCCACGCGCCCTCGAAGTCGCCGCTCATGCGCCGCCCGCCGCCGACAGCGCCCGCTCCCAGAACTCCTTGCAGAACCGCGCGAGCGGCCCCCGCGCGGCCGCTCCAGGAGGTGGCCCGCCCCCGTGCGGGCGTTGCAGCGACGACTCCACCGGCACCTCGCCCACCAGGGGCAGACCCAGCAGCCGGGCCACCTCGCGGTCGTCGAGGCCGGGGGCGTACGGGCCGCGTACCGCCACCCTCAGGTCGCGCAGGACCATGCCGACGGCGGAGGCCATGCGGCCGGCCGCGGCGACGGCGCGCAGTTCGGCGGGGACGACGAGAATGCCGAGGTCGATCTGGGCGAGGGCCTCGGCGACGCCGTCGTCGAGGCGGCGGGGCAGGTCGACGACGACGGTGCCGCCGCGGCGCCGGGCGGCGGCGAGCACCGCGCGGACGGCCGGGGGCGGGACCGCGATGCGGTCCCCGCGGTCCCAGCTGAGCACCCGCAGCGAGTGCAGGCTCGGCAGCGACTCCTCCAGGGCGCCGCCCCCGACCCGCCCGCGGGAGGCCGCGAAGGCGGGCCAGCGCAGCCCTTCGGTGCTCTCGCCGCCGAGGAGTACGTCGAGTCCGCCGCCCAGCGGATCCGCGTCCACGAGGAGTGTGCGCAGTCCCTCCCGCGCGGAGGTGACGGCCAGGGCGCACGCGAGAGTGGAGGCTCCGGCCCCGCCCCGGCCGCCGATGACGCCGACGGTGAGGGCGGGCCGGCCGACGCCCTCGGCGACGTCGGCGATGCGGTCGACCAGCCACTGTTCGCCGTCGGGCAGCATCAGGACGTGGTCGGCGCCGATCTGGACGGCCCGTTTCCACACTCCGGAGTCGTCCTGGTCCCGGCCCACGAGCACCACTCCGCGCCGACGTGCGGCGCCGCGTACGCGCCGGGCGGCGTCGTCGCCGACCAGGACGAGCGGGGCGGTTTCCCAGCTGCCTCTGCGCTCCGGCAGCCCGTGGTGCACCTCGGGTTTCGCCCCGGCCGCCGCGCACAGGCGCAGCAGGTCGTCCAGCAGGTCCTCGTCCTCCGTGACGATCAACGGCTGCCCCTGCCGCCCTCCGGCGGCGGGCTGCGGATCGTGTGTGACGGCTGCGGCCACGTCCTCATCCCCCTTCGCTGCGACGCCCGGAGGCCTCAGGCGGCCCGTGCGTCGTCTTTCTCACGCGGCCCCTCCGGCCCCGCGATTCCCAGACATGTGAAGAACCGGCAAGCGGCCTCCATATGAGCGGCCGATACGAACCGGCCAAAAACACCCGACTAACCGGAACCGGCCATGAAGTCGGCCCGAGCGGGATGCGTGGGAATCACGGTGCAGCGATCCCGGAAATCGTGTGGATCTTGGTCGATAACTGTGGACAACTCAGCGGTTGTGAATATCGCCGTCACCCATACCGGTGAGCCCGGTGGTACCCGTGTGCGAGCTCCGCAGAGCAGCAAAACGACTACGCACGGTGACGAACCATGGACATGCGAACGAGACGGCCGAAACCGCCTCACAGGGGCCGCAGGACCGCGGCAGAAAGAGGAAAAACCCACCCGGACATGCGACGACCCCCACCGGGGGGGAGAGTGGGGGTCGTCTCCACGGCCGACTCGGGGGGGGAGGAGCCGGGCCGGGTTAGCACGGTCGCGAACGATCCGTGACTTCCATGGTGTACCCGAGAGCCCTCTCAGGCAAACCCACGCGCCCCACCTTACGCCGAATGGGCTGCGCCTATGCTCGGGGTCGTGGATAACCACTCCTTGCCCCGCACAGCCGCCTTCTTTGACCTGGACAAGACGGTCATTGCGAAGTCGAGCACGCTCACGTTCAGCAAGTCGTTCTACCAAGGCGGCCTGATCAACCGCAGGGCCGCCTTGCGGACGGCCTATGCCCAGTTCGTCTTCCTCGTCGGCGGTATGGACCATGCCCAGATGGAGCGCACCCGCGAGTACCTCTCCTCGCTCGTGCGCGGCTGGAACGTCCAGCACGTCAAGGAGATCGTGGCCGAAACCCTCCATGACCTGATCGACCCGATCATCTACGACGAGGCCGCGTCCCTGATCGAGGAGCACCACACCGCCGGGCGTGACGTCGTCATCGTGTCCACGTCGGGCGCCGAGGTAGTCGAGCCGATCGGCGAACTCCTGGGCGCGGACCGGGTGGTGGCCACTCGCATGGTCGTCGGCGAGGACGGCTGCTTCACCGGTGAGGTGGAGTACTACGCGTACGGCCCGACGAAGGCCGAGGCGATCAAGGAGCTGGCCGAGTCCGAGGGGTACGACCTGGAGCGCTGCTACGCCTACAGCGACTCGGCGACCGACCTGCCCATGCTCGAGGCCGTCGGACATCCGCACGCGGTGAACCCGGACCGGACCCTGCGCCGCGAGGCTCTCGCGCGCGGGTGGCCGATTCTCGACTTCAGCCGCCCGGTCCGGCTCAAGCAGCGGCTGCCCGGGTTCGCCGTACCGCCCCGCCCGGCGCTCGTGGCGGTCGCCGCGATAGGAGCCGCGGCGGCCACGGCGGGCCTCGTCTGGTACGCGAACCGGCGTCGGTCGACGGTGGCTTGAGGCGATTCAGCACGCTTGGCGCCTATTTGAGGATAAAAGTAAAGAACTGCCGACGGGGGTTCCGCTTGCCCGGGGCCAGGAGTACAAAGGGTTTAACGGCCCGCGAGACCAAGGACATCCGAGAGGATCACCTTTAACAACGCATTTGGCCCCACGGACCGAGCATGGACATCGAGCACCCACGCGACGTCGACCCGTCGATTACGGGCCAGCCGCACCAGGTGACGGGCAAAGTTCCCGACCTGATGGGCAACATATCGAGGACGCTTGGTAACCCGGTGAACATGCCAGCGGCGGTACGAATCCTCGTACCGCCGCAACCCTGTTCAGGGCCCTCCTGCGGGAGGGCCTTTTCTGCGACCGTGCTCAAGCCGCTTCTCGTACCGCGCTCAAGCCGCTTCGCGTACCGCGCTCAGGCCGCCCCGCGCTGGAGCGCCTCGCACACGGCCGTCGACTCGCGCGCGCCCAGTTCGATCGCGTTGCCGCAGTGGGCGATCCAGGCGGCCATGCCCTCGGGGGTACCGGAGACGTAGCCGTCGAGAGCCGCCAGATAGGCGGCACGCCCCAGTTCGGCGTGACCGACCTCCGCCGGGCAGACCGACTTGGGGTCGAGGCCGCTGCCCACCAGGACGATCCGCGCGGCCGCGCGCGCGACCAGGCCGTTGTGCGAGACGAAGGGCCGCAGCGCGAGGAGTTCGCCCTGCACGACGGCCGCCGTGACCAGGGCGGGCGCGGAGCTGCCCGCGATGATCAGCTCGGACAGCCCTTCCAGCCGGCCCGAGACCTCGGCGGCGCCGGGCAGCGGCAGTTCGACCAGCGGCTCATGGACGTCCTCGCCGGCCTGGCGCGGGCGCCCGACCTCGTCGCCGTCGCTCGCCGCGGCCACCAGGTGCAGCCGGGCCAGCACCCTGAGGGGCGACTGCCGCCAGATGGACAGCAGTTGGCCGGCCTCGGCGGTCAGCCGCAGGGCGGCGCCCACGACTCGCGCCTCGTCGTCGACGCCGAAGTCGGAGCGCCTGCGCACCTCCTCGAGGGCCCAGTCCGCGCCGGACAGCGCGGCCGAGCCGCGAGCGCCGCGCAAGGCCGCTTCAGAGGTGATCTCGTTGCTGCGGCGCCGCATGACGCGGTGCCCGTAGACCCGGTCCACGGACTTGCGCACGGACTCCACGGAATCGGCCACGCCGGGCAGCGAGCCCAGGGCGGCGAGCGGGTCGGCGGTCGCGCCTGTCGTACTCATGAGTACGACCCTACGCACCCCGGCCCCGCACCCCACGATGGAGTGGTCTTCTTCACGCCCGTCTGCCACTTACAGCTATCAAACGACTACTCTTCGTGAACATGAAAATTGCTTTCGTCGGGAAGGGCGGCAGCGGCAAGACCACCCTGTCCTCCCTGCTCATCCGCCATCTCGCGACCACCGGTGCGCCGGTGGTCGCCGTCGACGCCGACATCAACCAGCACCTCGGCCCGGCCCTCGGCCTGGACGAGGCGGAGGCGGTCGCGCTGCCCGCCCTGGGCGAGCGGCTTCCGTTGATCAAGGAGTACTTGCGCGGCTCCAACCCGCGGATCGCCTCCGCCGACCAGATGATCAAGACCACCCCGCCCGGAGAGGGGTCCCGGCTGCTGCGGGTCCGCGAGGACAACCCGGTCTACGACGCCTGCGCCCGGCCCGTGGAACTCGACGGCGATGTCGTCCGTCTGATGGTCACCGGCCCCTTCACCGACGCCGACCTGGGGGTCGCCTGCTACCACTCCAAGACCGGAGCGGTGGAGCTGTGCCTGAACCACCTGGTGGACGGGCGGGGCGAGTACGTCGTGGTGGACATGACGGCGGGCTCCGACTCCTTCGCCTCCGGCATGTTCACCCGCTTCGACATCACGTTCCTGGTCGCCGAGCCGACGCGGAAGGGGGTCTCCGTCTATCGCCAGTACAAGGAGTACGCCCGCGACTTCGGCGTCACGCTGAAAGTCGTCGGCAACAAGGTGCAGGGCCAGGACGACCTCGACTTCCTGCGCGCCGAACTCGGGGACGACCTGCTGGTGACGGTCGGCCACTCGGACTGGGTGCGGGCCATGGAGAAGGGCAGGCCGCCCCGGTTCGCGCTCCTGGAGGACGTCAACCGCCGCGCTCTGCACCGGATGCGGACGGCCGCCGACGCGACGTACGAGCTGCGGGACCCGGAGCGCTACACCCGGCAGATGGTGCACTTCCATCTGAAGAACGCCCAGTCCTGGGGCAACGAGCGCACGGGGGCCGACCTGGCGGCCCAGGTCGACCCCTCGTTCGTGCTCGGCGAGAGCGCGGTGGCGGCGGTGTGAGGACAACAGCCGGATGCCCACCGCTCATTGGCCCTCCGCCGGGCTCCTACCGCTTGGCCGCCGGCGCCCCCGGTACGCCCTTGGGCGCCGGGGCCGGGTGGCCGTTCAGGAAGTCCTGCCAGCCCTGCTTCGGGGCCTCGCCGACGTTCAGGGTGCGGAGCTTGTCCAGGGTGCCCGGGTCCTGGGCGTCCAGCCAGTCGGCCAGCTGCCGGAAGGAGACACAGCGCACGTCGGACTTGTTGCACACCTGCTCGATGGTCTCCTTGACGGCGCGCATGTAGGTGCCGCCGTTCCAGGACTCGAAGTGGTTGCCGATGATCAGGGGCGCGCGGTTGCCGTCGTAGGCCCGGTAGAAGCCCTTGAGGAGGCCCTCGCGCATCTGGTCGCCCCAGAACCGGTACTTGGCCGGGTCGCCCTGGGTCCTGGTGCCGGACTGGTTGACCATGAAGTTGTAGTCCATGGTGAGCTGCTCGTACGAGTGCCCGGGGAAGGGCACGAGCTGCATCGACAGGTCCCACAGGCCCTGCTTCTTCCTGGGCCACAGCTGCTCGTTGACCCCGCTGGTGTCGTAGCGGAAGCCGAGCTCGCTCGCGGCCCTCATGAAGTTCCGCTGGCCTTCGAGGCAGGGTGTGCGGGCGCCGATGAGCTCCTCGTCGTAGTCGAAGGGCAGGGGTGAGGCCTTGGTCATCCCGGTGTTGGTCTTCCAGGACTTCACGAACTTCTTCGCCTGGGCGATCTCGTCCTTCCACTCCGCCACGGACCACTCGCCGACGCCGCCGCCCTTTCCGCAGAAGTGGCCGTTGAAGTGGGTGCCGATCTCGTTGCCCTCCAGCCACGCCAGGCGCAGCTGCTTCACGGTGTCGGCGATGCCCTGCTCGTCGTTGAAGCCGATGTCGGAGCGGCCCGGGGAGTGCTGCGGCGGCCGGTACTCGGCGCGCTTGTCCTCCGGCAGCATGTACACGCCGCTGAGGAAGTACGTCATGGTCGCGTGGTTCTCCTTGGCGACCTCGCGGAAGTGGGAGAACAGTTTCTGGCTGTCCTCGCCGGCGCCGTCCCAGGAGAACACCACGAACTGCGGGGGCTTCTCACCGGGCTTGAGGCGTTCGGCTCGGGGCAGGTGGGGCTGGGCTCCGGTGTAGGCGGTGGAACCGTCGCCGATCAGGCGGAACACCCGCTTGGGCGGCGCCTGGGCGGCGGCCTTCGCCTTCTGCGGGCCGGCGGCTCCTCCCTCGGAGTCGTCGTTGCCGGTCGCGCAACCGGCGAGTGAGGCGGCGCAGACCGCGGCGACCACGGCTCCCGCGGCAATCCTCTGGGTGGCGGCCATCTTCCGCCCACCTTCTTCCTTCTCTCGGGGCCAACGACAGCGCCGCCAAGCTCGCATGGGACCGAGAAGGAATTAGTACGACAAGCCGATGAAATTGCCACTTCACCCATTTAGGTGAGCTGATAACCCATTTGCCCGGAAAGTCTATGCCTGGCCTTTACTCTGCATTACGATCCATTTACCGAGCGTTGATTCATCCCGCCGCTGCACGCCGTGACCCACGGCCGCGACCCGCCCCCGCCATCGACGGGGGACCACCTGTTCCGCGACCGCGCTGCCCCGGAGGAGACGGGAAAAAATGTCAGCCTGTGTACCCACCCGAGCCACCGACCCGAGCGACTCGCACCGCGCGAGTCACCTCCACCCACCCCACAGCCCGCCACCGACGCCGCCGCGCCGCTTCCGCATCGCGAGCGCCGACGTGTCGGCCTCGATCGCGGTCTTCCTGATCGCCCTGCCGCTGTCCCTCGGCATCGCCCTCGCGACCGGCGCACCCCTCCAGGCCGGCCTCGTGGCCGCCGCCGTCGGCGGGATCGTCGCCGGCCGGCTCGGCGGCTGCCCGCTCCAGGTCAGCGGGCCCGCCGCCGGACTCACCGTGGTCACCGCCGACCTGATCCACCGCTACGGCTGGCGGACGACCTGCGCCATCACCGTGCTGGCCGGAGTCGTCCAACTCGGCCTCGGTTGCCTGCGCGTGGCCCGCACCGCACTCGCCGTCAGCCCCGCGATCGTGCACGGCATGCTCGCCGGCATCGGCATCACCATCGCCGTCGCCCAGCTGCACATCGTCCTCGGCGGCACCCCGCAGAGTTCCGTGCTCGACAACCTCCGCGCCCTGCCGGCCCAGTTGGCGCGGGTCCAGCCCGCCGCCGTGTCGGTGAGCGCGCTGACCCTGGCGCTGCTCTTCCTGTGGCCGCGCATCCCCGGCCGGGCCGGCCTGCTGCTGCGCCGGATCCCGGCCGCGCTCGTCGCCGTCGCCGGGGCCACCACCACCGCCTCCCTCACCGGGCTCATCCTGCCCAAGGTCGACCTGCCGTCCTGGAGCAGTCACGCGCTGGCCGGGCTGCCCGAGGGCCCCGCGCTCGGCATCGTGGCCGCCGTGCTCACGACCACGCTCGTGTGCAGCGTGCAGTCGCTGCTCGGCGCGGTCGCCGTGGACAAACTGGCGGCCGGACGCCCCGACCTGCTCGCCGGCGGCCCCGCCTCCGGCCGGGGGACCCGGGTCGGCCGCTCCGACCTGGACCGTGAACTCCTCGGACAGGGCGCCGCCAACATCGTCTCCGGCGCCCTCGGTGGACTGCCGGTCGCGGGTGTGGCGGTGCGCAGTTCGGCGAACGTCCAGGCCGGTGCCGTCAGCCGGAACTCCACGATGCTGCACGGCGTTCTCGTAGTGATCGCCGCACTGCTGATGGTCCCCGTCCTGGAGTTCATCCCGCTCGCCTCGCTCGCCGCCCTGGTGATGGCCGTCGGCATCCAGATGGTGTCCCTGCACCACATCCGTACGGTGACCCGCCACCGCGAAGTGCTGGTCTACGCCGTCACCACCCTCGGCGTGGTCGTCTTCGGCGTCCTGGAAGGCGTCGCCCTCGGGATCGCCGTCGCCGTCGGTGTCTCGCTGCACCGCCTCACCCGCACCCGCATCACGCACTACGAGCGAGAGGGCGTCCATCACGTCCACGTACGGGGCCAGTTGACCTTCCTCGCGGTTCCACGGCTCAGCCGGGCCCTGCATCTGGTGCCCCAAGGTGCGAACGCGGTGGTGGAGTTGGACGGGTCGTTCATGGACCACGCCGCGTACGAGTCGCTCCAGGACTGGCAGAAAACGCACAGCGCGCAGGGCGGGTCGGTCGAACTGACGGGTCGCAGTCCAGGCACGAGCATCGCCGAGCCCTCCGGTGCCGCGGACTGCCGCTGCCGCCCGTGGACGGCCTGGCGCAACCACCAGTGCGAGCTTCCTCATCCTGCGGCGGCTTCGGGACCGACGCCGGCGGCTGTCTCGGACACCGGGGTGCCGGGCCCGGCGGGAGTGGTGGTTTCATCGGGCGCGTCAGGCCAGGAAGGCGGTCCGGATGAAGCAGGCCGACCCGTCCGACCCGGCGGATCCGTTGGACCGGGCGACTCAAGTGGTCCGGCCGGCTCAGGCAGACCGGGTCGACCAGGCACGTCACGTGGACCGGCCGGCTCAAGCGGCCCCCTCGCCCCCACGGGGACCGGCGGGCATGAACTGGCCCGTGGCATCAGCGCGTTCCAGCGCAACACCGCGCCGATCGTGCGGGGCGAGCTGGCCCGGTTGGCGCGCGAGGGCCAGCAGCCGGCCCAGCTCTTCCTGACCTGCGCCGACTCACGCGTGGTCACCTCGATGATCACCTCCAGTGGTCCGGGCGACCTGTTCGTGGTGCGCAACGTGGGCAACCTCGTCCCGCTGCCCGGCGAGGAGAGCGGGGACGACTCGGTGGCGGCCGCGATCGAGTACGCCGTGGACGTGCTGAAGGTGCGGTCCATCACGGTGTGCGGGCACTCCGGCTGCGGGGCCATGCAGGCGCTGCTCGACTCCGAGCCGGGCGGCGCCCGGACCCCGCTGAAGCGGTGGCTGCGGCACGGGCTGCCGAGCCTGGAGCGGATGGCCGACGACAGCCGCGCCTGGGCGAAGCTGGCCGGGCGGGCGTCCGCCGACGCGGTCGAGCAGCTGTGCCTGACCAACGTGGTCCAGCAGCTGGAGCACCTCCGGTCGCACGACTCGGTCGCCAGGGCCCTGCGGGACGGGGAGTTGGAGCTGCACGGGATGTACTTCCACGTGGGCGAGGCACAGGCGTACCTGCTCACCGAAGTGGACGGGGACGAACTGTTCGACCAGGTGGAGGCGACAGCCGACGTCTCCGTGTGATCCCGCGCGGGTGTGCGGCCCCTCCGGCAGGAGCCGCACACCCGTGGCCGGCGGCGCTCAGGGCAGGTTCGGCGTCGGCGTCACGGCGACACAGGGCTCGGCTTCACGGGCACACAGGGCTCGACGTCGGCCTGGGTCGGGTAGACGTGGACCCGGTGCGGGAGCCTTCCGCCGTTGGTGTTCACGAAGACCAGCACATTGCCCGGTCGCAGAGTGGTCGGCTTGTTCCACTGGAGGGTGGAGAGGGGCACCTTCTCGCCCTTCTCGCCGACCGCCCAGAGCACCAGGTCGCCCTTGCAGACATAGCCCGGGCGGAGGATCTGCACGTCCACCTCGATGCCGTTCGGTTGCAGCCGCCTCGCCAGCGCCCGCTGGGCCTCCACGTCGATGTCCTGGTCCTTGACGGTGAGCGTGACACTCCCGTCCCCATGGCGCTCCAGCGCGTACGCCGAAGATCCCGCCGGTGTCCCCGGCGGCAGCACCACCGCCGCTCCGGCCAGCCCGCAGGCCGCCACGGCGAGAGCCAGCCGGCGCCCGGTGAGCAGACGTCGCCGGGGCGCGGTCGCCGGCACGCCCGCCCGCCGTTCGATCTCCCCCCGCAACTCCACCAGCAGCCGGTCCTCGAACGTCGTCCTCGTCGTCATGCCGCTCCCCCGGATCCCTCGGTGATGTACGGACGGCTGGTGCCGTAGGGCTCCTCGCCCGCTGAACCGGCCTGCTCGCGCAGCGACTTGCGCGCCCTGTGCAGCCGTACCCGCGCCGCGACCTGGCTGATGCCCAGCGCCGTCGCGGCCTCGCCGACCGTCAGTTCGTCGACCGCGACGAGTTCCAGGACGGCTCTCTCCCCCGCGGGGAGCCGTTCCAGGGCGGCCAGGGCGCGGCGGCCCGGGCTCTCCGCGTCGAGCTTGTCCTCCAGGCGGGCGATGTCGTCCGGCTCCAGCAGCCGCCGCCCCGAGATGCGCCGGTCGCGGTCGGTCTCGCGGGCGACCCGGCGGCGCTCGGAGGAGACGACGTTGCGGGCGATGCCGTACAGCCAGGCCCGCTCGCTGCCCCGGGCCGCGCGGTAGGTGTGGGCCGAGTCCAGGACCGCGAGGAAGATCTCGGCGGTCAGGTCGGCCACCGTGTGCGGGTCCGCGACACGCCGCGCCAGGAAGGACGTCATCGCGTCCACATGGCGTCGGTAGAACTCCTCGAAGAGCTGTGGGTCGCGCGCCGCGGCCCACGGCCCACCCCGTATCCCGTCCACTCGGGCTCCCTTCACGTAAGGCGTCGATGGCGCTGCACCCGTACTTGGGCGGGAGGGTGAAAGGCGTTACACGTGCCGAAGTCCGCCGGACGCATGCTGAACTCCGCCCGGTCGGCGTCCGTGGGTACGGATGAGCCGGCCGCCGGACTCGACGGGTCCACAGGTCTAAACCAATTGCAGGTCGGCCCTTGTCATCGCCCCCCCCGGTCTGATGAGCTGTGGCCTGGGACACAACGGACACCCTGGGAAAGGCAGATGCCGTGAGCAACGAAAGCCTGGCCAACCTGCTCAAGGAAGAGCGCAGGTTCGCACCCCCCGCCGACCTGGCAGCACACGCCAACGTCACGGCGGAGGCGTATGAGCAGGCCAAGGCTGACCGGCTCGGGTTCTGGGCCGAGCAGGCCCGCCGACTGAGCTGGGCCAAGGAGCCGACCGAGACGCTCGACTGGTCGAACCCGCCGTTCGCCAAGTGGTTCCAGGACGGCGAGCTCAACGTGGCGTACAACTGCGTCGACCGGCATGTCGAGGCGGGCCATGGCGACCGGGTCGCCATCCACTTCGAGGGCGAGCCGGGCGACAGCCGCGCGCTCACCTACGCCGAGCTCAAGGACGAGGTCTCCAAGGCGGCCAACGCGCTGCTGGAGCTGGGGGTCCGGAAGGGCGACCGGGTCGCCGTCTACATGCCGATGATCCCCGAGACCGCGGTCGCGATGCTCGCGTGCGCCCGGATCGGCGCCGCGCACTCCGTGGTCTTCGGCGGCTTCTCCGCGGACGCCCTCGCGACCCGCATCCAGGACGCCGACGCGCGCGTGGTCATCACCAGCGACGGCGGCTACCGCCGCGGCAAGCCCTCCGCGCTCAAGCCCGCCGTCGACGAGGCGGTCGGCAAGGCCGGCAACGTCGAGCACGTCCTCGTCGTACGCCGTACCGGCCAGGAGGTCGCCTGGGACGACAGCAAGGACGTGTGGTGGCACGAGATCGTCGACCGGCAGTCCGCCGAGCACACCCCGGAGGCGTTCGGCGCCGAGCAGCCGTTGTTCATCCTGTACACGTCCGGTACGACGGGTAAGCCGAAGGGCATCCTGCACACCTCCGGCGGCTACCTCACCCAGGCCGCGTACACCCACCACGCCGTCTTCGACCTGAAGCCGGAGACCGACGTGTACTGGTGCACCGCCGACGTCGGCTGGGTCACCGGGCACTCGTACATCGTCTACGGCCCGCTCGCCAACGGCGCCACCCAGGTCATGTACGAGGGCACCCCCGACACCCCGCACCAGGGCCGTTTCTGGGAGATCGTCCAGAAGTACGGGGTGACCATCCTCTACACCGCCCCGACCGCCATCCGGACGTTCATGAAGTGGGGGGACGACATCCCCGCGAAGTTCGACCTGTCCAGCCTGCGGGTGCTGGGCTCGGTGGGTGAGCCGATCAACCCCGAGGCGTGGATCTGGTACCGCAAGCACATCGGCGCCGACCTCACCCCGATCGTGGACACCTGGTGGCAGACCGAGACCGGCGCGATGATGATCTCCCCGCTGCCCGGCGTGACCGCGACCAAGCCGGGCTCCGCGCAGACCCCGCTGCCCGGCATCTCCGCGACCGTCGTGGACGACGAGGCCAACGAGGTCCCGAACGGCGGGGGCGGCTACCTCGTCCTCACCGAGCCGTGGCCGTCCATGCTGCGCACCATCTGGGGCGACGACCAGCGCTTCCTCGACACCTACTGGTCGCGCTTCGAGGGCAAGTACTTCGCCGGCGACGGCGCGAAGAAGGACGACGACGGTGACATCTGGCTGCTGGGCCGGGTGGACGACGTCATGCTGGTGTCCGGCCACAACATCTCGACCACCGAGGTGGAGTCGGCACTGGTCTCCCATCCGTCCGTCGCCGAGGCGGCGGTCGTCGGTGCCGCCGACGAGACGACCGGACAGGCCATCGTCGCCTTCGTGATCCTGCGCGGCACCGCGAACGCCGAGGACGAGAACCTCATCGCCGACCTGCGCAACCACGTCGGCGCCACCCTCGGCCCGATCGCCAAGCCCCAGCGGGTCCTGCCGGTCGCCGAGCTGCCCAAGACCCGCTCCGGCAAGATCATGCGCCGGCTGCTGCGGGACGTGGCCGAAAACCGCCAGCTCGGTGACGTCACCACGCTGACGGACTCCACGGTCATGGACCTCATCCAGGCCAAGCTGCCGGCCGCGCCCAGCGAGGACTGAGCACCCCTACGGCTAAGGGGGCGCCCGGCACGGGAAAGCGCCGGGCGCCCCTTTTAGGTAAACTAAACAAAGCAGCGTGACCCTCAAGGTGTGCCGGGAAGTCTGGTCGGCGAGCAGCTCTGCCGTGCCCACCGACCGGAGGTCCCCCCGATGCCCACGCCCACCCGTAAGGTCCTCGGCCGGCTCTCCCTCCCCGAGCGGACCTTCGTCGCGAACGCGCTGCGCACCGAGACGGTCGGCGGAGTCCTGCTGCTCGCCGCCGCGGTGACCGCGCTGATCTGGGCGAACGTCCCCGCACTGCACGACAGCTACGAGAGCGTCAGCCACTTCCACCTCGGCCCCGAGGCACTCGGCCTCCACCTGTCGATCGAACACTGGGCCGCAGACGGCCTGCTCGCCGTCTTCTTCTTCGTCGCCGGCATCGAGCTCAAGCGCGAACTCGTCGCCGGTGACCTCAAGGACCCCAGAGCGGCCGCGCTGCCCGTGGTCGCCGCCCTGTGCGGGATGGCCGTACCGGCCCTCGTCTACACGCTCACCAACCTCACCGGCGGCGGCTCGCTCGCCGGCTGGGCCGTGCCCACCGCCACCGACATCGCCTTCGCGCTCGCCGTGCTCGCCGTCATCGGCACCTGGCTGCCGAGCGCCCTGCGCGCCTTCCTGCTCACCCTCGCCGTCGTCGACGACCTCTTCGCGATCCTGATCATCGCGATCTTCTTCACCGCCGACATCGACCTCGCCGCGCTCGGCGGCGCGGCCGTGGGCCTCGCGGTCTTCTGGCTGCTGCTGCGCAAGGGCGTACGCGGTTGGTACGTCTATGTCCCGCTCGCGCTGGTGATCTGGACCCTGATGTACAACAGCGGGGTGCACGCCACCGTCGCGGGCGTCGCGATGGGCCTGATGCTGCGGTGCACCCGCCGGGACGACGAAGAGCAGTCCCCAGGCGAGCAGATCGAGCATCTCGTACGACCGCTCTCGGCCGGCCTGGCCGTGCCCCTGTTCGCCCTCTTCAGCGCGGGCGTCTCCGTCTCCGGCGGCGCGCTCGGCGATGTGTTCACCCGGCCGGAGACGCTGGGCGTGCTCCTCGGACTGGTCCTCGGCAAGGCGATCGGCATCTTCGGCGGGACCTGGCTGACGGCCCGCTTCACCCGGGCCTCGCTCAGCGACGACCTGGCGTGGGCGGACGTGTTCGCGGTGGCGACCCTGGCCGGCATCGGGTTCACGGTGTCGCTGCTCATCGGGGAGCTCGCCTTCGACGGCGACGCGTCCACGACGGACGAGGTCAAGGCCGCCGTACTCGTCGCGTCGCTGATCGCGGCCGGCCTCGCGACCGTGCTGCTGAAGCTGCGCAACGCCAAGTACCGGGCGCTGTACGAGACGGAGGAGCGCGACGAGGATCTGGACGGCATCCCGGACGTCTACGAGCAGGACGACCCGGCCTACCACCTGCGCATGGCGGCCATTTACGAGCGCAAGGCCGCCGAACACCGCCGGATCGCAGAGCTCAAGACGGCCGAGCGGCTTGCCGAAGTGACGGGCGGGGCAGGCGAGGACGACGACCGTCGGGCATGATCTGACGGGACGGTACAAAAGACACGGCACACCCAGCAGTCCCATGGAGAGGGAGACCGCGATGAGCGCACCCGACGGCAGCCCGGTCGGCGCCGAACGCAGCATCGGCCAACTGTTCGCCTCGGCGACGACCGAGATGTCCGCGCTGGTGCACGACGAGATCGCGCTGGCCAAGGCGCAGTTGAAGCAGGACGTCAAGCGCGGCGCCGTGAGCGGCGGCATGTTCAGCGTGGCCGGCGCGGTGCTGGTGTTCTCCCTGCCGATGCTGAGCTTCGCGCTGGCGTACGGCATCCGGACCTGGAGCGACTGGAACCTCGCGGTCTGCTTCCTGCTGTCCTTCGCGGCCAACGTCCTCGTCGCACTCGTCCTCGCGCTGATCGGCGTGGTCTTCGCGAAGAAGGCGCAGAATGGCAAGGGCCCGCAGAAGGTCGCGGCGTCGATGAAGGAGACGGCCGGCGTCCTCCAGAACGCCAAGCCGCACCCGCGGCCCGGCAACGACAACAAGGTCCTGGAGGAGCGAGTCCGGGAGACCAAGGCCATCGAGGCTGTGGCACGCTCGTCGTCATGACGGATCCCGCCGCCTCTCCGGCGCAGCAGCCCGCGTCCCTCGTACGGCCCGACGGTCCCTGGACGCACCGGGACGTGGCCGCCAACGGCGCGCGCTTCCACATCGCCGAGATGGGCGACGGACCGCTGGTGATGTTCCTGCACGGCTTCCCCCAGTTCTGGTGGACCTGGCGGCACCAGCTGGAGGCCCTCGCCGACGCCGGGTTCCGGGCCGTGGCCATGGACCTGCGCGGGGTCGGCGGCAGCGACCGCACCCCGCGCGGCTACGACCCCGCCAACCTGGCGCTGGACGTCACCGGCGTGATCCGCTCCCTCGGCGAGCCGGACGCCGCCCTGGTCGGCCATGACCTGGGCGGCTATCTGGCGTGGACGGCGGCCGCGATGCGCCCCAAGCTCGTGCGGCGGCTCGCGGTCTCCTCGATGCCGCATCCCCGGCGCTGGCGCTCGGCGATGCTCTCCGACGTCCGCCAGACCCGCGCCGGCTCCTACATCTGGGGGTTCCAGCGGCCGTGGATCCCGGAGCGGCAGCTCACCGCGGACGACGGCGCGCTGGTCGCCGAGCTGATGCGGGACTGGTCCGGTCCGCGCCTGCCGGACGACGAGGCGGTGGACACGTACCGGAAGGCGATCTGCATCCCCTCCACGGCGCACTGCTCCATCGAGCCGTACCGGTGGATGGTGCGGTCGATGGCGCGGCCCGACGGCATCCAGTTCAACCGGCGGATGAAGCGGCCCGTCCGGGTGCCGACTCTGCACCTGCACGGCTCGCTCGACCCGGTGATGCGCACCAGGAGCGCGGCGGGCTCCGGGGAGTACGTCGAAGCGCCGTACCGCTGGCGGCTGTTCGACGGTCTCGGGCACTTCCCTCACGAAGAGGATCCGGTCGCTTTCTCGACCGAACTGATCAATTGGCTGAAGGATCCCGAACCCGATCGGTGACCGATCCGTCGCGCCCGGTATCCGGACCTGAACACCTGTCCTACGAACGGCCACTTGCCCGGCGCATAGGCCAATTGGGGGGCGTGGGGGAGGTTATCGACCTTGGGGCAGGGGCACACGTCGGGGTATGGGCTGGACGCACGACTACGGTGACGCAGCACGCAATCGACGCTCGGGCGCTGCCCTGAGCTCCCACCACCAAGGGGGTTCCCCGCAACTCGCGGGCGGAACGGACCTGAGGGTGGGGATCCCGCGCATCCTGCGCCGCCGGGCCCGCTGGGTCTCGGTACGCCTGCGTCACCCCCGAGGCTGACGCGGCCCTCTTCTGACACCCCTCAGCGCGCACAGCCGCTTCTGAAGAAGCTCAGAGCGCACAGCCGCTTCTGAAACCCCTCAGAGCGCGCAGCTGTCGCTGTCCACCTGCTGGTTCGCGGTGCGCCCCTTGGCGATGTCCGGCTGGATCTCGTCGGCGGTGAGCGCGTACCCGGTGTCGGGGTCGTCGAGCGACTTCGCGAAGACCACGCCGTACACCTTGCCCTCCGGGGTGAGCAGCGGACCGCCGGAGTTGCCCTGGCGGACGGTCGCGTAGAGGGAGTAGACATCGCGGCTGACGGTGCCACGGTGGTAGATGTCCGGTCCGTGGGCGTCGATGCGCCCGCGCACTCGCGCGGGGCGGACGTCGTACGAGCCGTTCTCCGGGAAGCCGGCGACGATCGCGCTGTTCCCGCTGGCCGCGTCCTCGGACGTGAACTTGAGGGCGGGCGCGTCGAGATCGGGCACGTCCAGTACGGCGATGTCGCGCTGCCAGTCGTAGAGGACGACCGTGGCGTCGTACTTCCTGCCCTCGCCGCCTATCTGGACGGTGGGCTCGTCGACCCCGCCGACGACATGCGCGTTGGTCATGACGCGGCGGTCGCCGAAGACGAAGCCGGTGCCCTCCAGGACTTTGCCGCAGCTCTGCGCGGTGCCCATGACCTTGACGATGGAGCGCTGGGCCCGGGTGGCGACCGCGCTGTTCGCGAGCTTCGGGTCGGGCGGCTGGACCTCCTTGATCGGCTCGTCGGAGAACGGGCTGAAGACCTGCGGGAAGCCGTTCTGCGCGAGGACCGAGGTGAAGTCCTTGAACCAGGTGTCCGCGTCCGAGGGCAGGGCCTCCTGCACGCCGAGGAGCACCTTGGAGCCGCGGACCTCCTTGCCGACCGTCGGCATGGTGGTCTGCGCGAGAGTGGCCCCGATCAGCCAGGCGACCAGGAGCATCGCAAGGACGTTGACCAGGGCGCCGCCGGTCGCGTCCAGGGCGCGGGCCGGGGACCAGGTGATGTACCGGCGCAGCTTGTTGCCCAGATGGGTGGTCAGGGCCTGGCCGACGGAGGCGCAGACGATGACGACCACCACGCCGACCACGGCGGCGACCGTGCCGACCACCGCGTGGTCGGTCACCGCGTCCCAGACGACGGGCAGCGTGTAGACGGCCACGAGGCCGCCGCCCAGGAACCCGATCACCGACAGGATGCCGACGACGAAGCCCTGGCGGTAGCCGACGATCGCGAACCACACGGCGGCGACCAGCAACAGGATGTCCAGCACGTTCACGAACGCCACCCTGTCATGCGCGCCAGTCGAGCGGGACCTGCTTCTCGCGGTCCCAGGGGCGCTCCCACCCCGCGAAGTGCAGGAGCCGGTCGATGATCCCGGCGGTGAAGCCCCAGACAAGGGCCGATTCGACCAGGAATGCCGGACCTCGGTAGCCGCTCGGGTGCACGGTCGTCGCACGGTTGTCGGGGTCCGTGAGATCCGCCACGGGGACGGTGAAGACGCGGGCGGTCTCGTTCGGGTCCACGACACCGACCGGGCTCGGCTCGCGCCACCACCCCAGCACCGGGGTCACCACGAAGCCGCTGACGGGGATGTACAGCTTGGGCAGGACTCCGAACAGCTGGACACCCCGCGGATCGAGACCGGTCTCCTCCTCGGCCTCCCGCAGGGCGGCCCTGAGCGGACCGTCACCCTTCGGGTCGCCGTCCTCAGGGTCGAGGGCACCGCCGGGGAACGAGGGCTGCCCGGCATGCGACCTGAGGGAACTCGCCCGCTCCATGAGCAGCAGCTCGGGACCGCGCTCGTCCTCGCCGAACAGCACCAGCACAGCCGACTGCCGGCCGGCGCCGTTCTTCGGCGGCAGGAAGCGGCTCAGCTGGAGCGGCTCGACCGTCTCCACGGCACGCACCACCGGGTCCAGCCAGCCCGGCAGACCCTCCTTGCTGAGCGTCACGCCCTCCGTATGGCTCGCCCGTGTCATCGCCACCCCCGTCGTCCTGCACCACTCAACGCCCGAAGGGCCCTAGATCGTTCCGCCCGGGCTGCGTGTGTTTGCGGTGCCTGGGGCCGGGGGCGTGAAGAGGAGCGGGTGCCGGTGGCGGTCGGTTCGGCCGGGGCCGACGCGGGCATCAGAACGAAAGCAGCGCCCGGCGCCGACGCGGACCGCAGAACAGAAGCAGCCCCCGGCGCCGGCAGAGGCCGCGGCAACCGCCGGCTCCCGACCACCGCTCCCGGCTCAGCCGTCCGCCTCGGCGAGCGCTCAGAGGCCGGTGAGTGCGCCTCGCGAACCCCGCCCCGCCGACCGGGCCGCACCGGCCACCGCACGCACCACGCCCTTGTCCCCCGCTCCACCGACGCCCCTGTCCCCACCCTCACCCGGCGGCCCCCAACGGCGGCGCGGCCTTGCCGCCGGCGTCCAGGTAGGCCTGCGGCGGGTTCAGGCGCTGGCCCGGGAAGCCGCCCTTCTCGTACTTGAGGAGCTTGGCCGCCTTGTCCGGGTCCGTCTCGCCCTCTCCGTAGGCCGGGCAGAGGGGCGCGATGGGGCAGGCGCCGCAGGCGGGCTTACGGGCGTGGCAGATCCGGCGGCCGTGCCAGATGACGTGGTGGGAGAGGTCGGTCCAGTCGCTCTTCGGGAAGAGCGCGGCCACGGCGGCCTCGATCTTGTCGGGCTCGCTCTCCTCGGTCCACTGCCACCGCCTGACCAGCCGCTGGAAGTGCGTGTCCACGGTGATGCCGGGCCGACCGAACGCGTTGCCCAGCACCACGAAGGCGGTCTTGCGGCCCACGCCGGGCAGTTTGACGAGGTCTTCGAGCCGCCCCGGCACCTCCCCCGCGTGGTTCTCCACGAGGGCCTTCGACAGCCCTATCACCGACTTGGTCTTGGCCCGGAAGAACCCGGTCGGCCGCAGGATCTCCTCGACCTCCTCGGGGTTCGCCGCGGCCAGGTCCTCGGGGGTGGGGTACTTCGCGAAGAGCGAGGGAGTCGTCTGATTGACCCTCAGGTCGGTGGTCTGCGCGGACAGCACGGTGGCCACGATCAGCTGGAAGGGGTTCTCGAAGTCCAACTCGGGGTGGGCGTAGGGGAAAACCTCGGCGAGCTCGCGGTTGATACGCCGGGCGCGGCGCACGAGGGCGGTGTGCGACTCCTTCCGCGGCGGCTTCGGCGCGACCGTCTTGGCAGCCGACGCCTTCTTCACCGCGGCAGCCGCCTTCTTGGGAGCCACGGCCGCCTCCTTGACCGGAGCGGCCTTCTTGACCGGAGCGGCCTTCTTGCTCGCAGCAGCCCTCTTGCTCGCAGCAGCCTTCTCGACCGGAGCCGCCTTCTTCGCCGAAGTGCTCTTCTTCACCGGGTTCACCGGAGCCTTCCCTGCCGCTTTTGCCGTTTTCTTTCCACCCCCGGCGCCCTGTTCGCCCACAGCGGAATCCCGACGTGCACCCACCTGCCCAGCCCCCTCGGCCTGTGCTCTCACCGGCGTTTTGGACACCCGGCCAGCCTAGGGCCCGGCACTGACATCCGCCCCGGAGCCCGGGGACCGGCCCCCAATTGGACCCCTGCCGCTTACCCCAGGACATGTGTGCGGCATCCTTGTGACAGATCACACTGTTTGGACCGTCCGGCAAAATGGGCACCGGGTTCCCCTGGTACCAAGGGGGAACAAGATTCCCTGAGCAGGTCGACAAGGAGAGAACTCGTGGACGACGTCCTCCGGCGCAACCCGCTCTTCGCGGCACTCGACGACGAGCAGTCCGCGGAGCTCCGCGCCTCCATGAGTGAGGTGACCCTCGCGCGCGGCGACTCGCTGTTCCACGAGGGCGACCCGGGCGACCGGCTCTACGTCGTCACCGAGGGCAAGGTCAAGCTCCACCGCACCTCCCCGGACGGCCGCGAGAACATGCTCGCCGTGGTCGGCCCCGGCGAGCTCATCGGCGAACTGTCCCTGTTCGACCCGGGCCCGCGCACGGCGACCGCCACCGCGCTGACCGAGGTCAAGCTGCTGGGCCTCGGCCACGGCGACCTCCAGCCCTGGCTGAACGCCCGCCCCGAGGTGGCCACCGCACTGCTGCGCGCCGTCGCCCGCCGCCTGCGCCGCACCAACGACGCGATGTCCGACCTGGTCTTCTCGGACGTCCCCGGCCGTGTCGCGCGCGCCCTGCTCGACCTCTCCCGCCGCTTCGGCGTGCAGTCCGAGGAGGGCATCCACGTCGTCCACGACCTCACCCAGGAGGAACTGGCCCAGCTGGTCGGCGCCTCCCGCGAGACGGTCAACAAGGCCCTCGCGGACTTCGCCCAGCGCGGTTGGCTGCGCCTGGAGGCCCGCGCGGTGATCCTCCTGGACGTCGAGAGGCTCGCCAAGCGCTCGCGCTGAGCGCGGACAGCCGTACGACGTCGAAGGGCCCCGCCGCACGGCGGGGCCCTTCGCGCTGTCGCGGACAACATCCCTCCCCCCGGGCCCGTTCGGCCCCACACGGCCCGCCCAGGGCCGTAAATCAGCTGCCCCAGGGCCCACACCCGGGCACAGTGGCCCCATGGCCGCCGAAACCGTTCCCGCTGTCGCCGCCAAGGGACTCGACGCCGAGGGCTGCATCGAGCGCGAGGGATCCCTGGGACTTGTCCCGCACCCGTTCCGCCCGGTCGTCGCGGCCGCGCGCGACCGCGTGCTCGACCTGTTCGGGTCGAGGCTGCACAGCGCTTACCTCTACGGCTCGATCCCGCGCGGCACCGCGCGCGTGGGCCGCAGCGACCTCGACCTGCTGCTCGCCCTGAACGAGGAGCCGACCGAAGCGGACCGGGAGGACGTACGGATGCTCGGGGAGGCGCTTGACGGGGAGTTCCCGCAGATCGACGGCGCAGGGACGCTCCTGTACAGCCGGACGCTGCTGCTGAGCGAGCTTGAGCGGCACGACATGGGCTGGTTCGTGGCCTGTCTGTGCACCCCGCTGCTCGGCGACGACCTGGCGGAGTACCTCCCGCGCTACCGCCCCGACTCCCTCCTGGCCCGCGAGACGAACGGCGACCTCGCCCTCCTGCTCCCGCGCTGGCGCGAGCGGATCGATGCGGCGGACTCCGACGAGACCCGGCGCCGCCTGGTCCGCTTCACGTCCCGCCACCTGGTCCGCACCGCGTTCACCCTGGTCATGCCCCGCTGGAACGGCTGGACGAGCGACCTGGCAGAGATGGCCGAGGTCTTCGCGGCGTACTACCCGGAGCGCGCCGACCTGGTCCGTACGGCCGCCGTCCTGGGCCGGTCGCCGAGCACCGACACGGCCGTACTGCGGACGTATGCCGACGATCTGGGCCCGTGGCTGGCGGACGAGTACACGCGCGTGCACGGCACGAAGACCCCGAGACCCTGATCCGCCGGACGAACCCTGACTGAGCCCGTGCTCCGCCGCCCGGCTCCCAGATGAGCCCGTCTCCGCCGCCCGGCTCCTAGATGAGCCCGTGCTCCTCCAGGTACTCGAGCTGTGCCCGCACCGACAGCTCGGCGGCGGGCCACAGCGACCGGTCGACATCCGCGTACACGTGTTCTACGACGGCACCGGGCGCCCGGTGTCCGTTCTCCACGGCCGTCTCCACCTGGGCGAGCCGGTGGGCCCGGTGGGCGAGATAGAACTCGACGGCGCCCTGGGCGTCCTCCAGGACCGGTCCGTGCCCCGGCAGGACGGTGTGGACCCCGTCGTCGACCGTCAGGGACCTCAGCCGGCGCAGGGAGTCCAGATAGTCGCCCAGGCGGCCGTCGGGGTGGGCCACGACGGTCGTACCGCGTCCCAGGACCGTGTCGCCGGTCAGGACCGCCCGATCGGCCGGGAGGTGGAAGCACAGCGAGTCCGCGGTGTGCCCCGGAGTCGGCACGACCACGAGTTCGAGGCCTCCCACCCGCACCACGTCCCCGGCGCCGAGACCCTCGTCCCCAAGCCGCAGCGTCGGGTCGAGGGCGCGCACCTTGGTGCCGGTCAGCTCGGCGAAGCGGACGGCGCCCTCCGCGTGGTCCGGGTGGCCGTGCGTGAGCAGGGTGAGGGCGACACGCTTCCCGGCAGCACCGGCGGTGTCGACGACGGCCTTCAGGTGCCCTTCGTCGAGCGGACCGGGGTCGACCACGACCGCCAGGTCCGAGTCCGGTTCCGACAGGATCCAGGTGTTGGTCCCGTCCAGGGTCATCGCGGAGGCGTTGGGCGCCAGGACGTTCACGGCCCGTGCGGTGGCGGGGCCCGAGAGGACCCCGTTCCGCGGCCGGCCGGGAAGTGCTGCGGCGTCGGTCATCGGGAGGCTCCACCGGTCGGGATGTGCTTGGTGAACTCGTCGTGTCCCGGCCAGGAGAGCACGATCTGCCCGTCCACGAGCCGGGCCTGCGCCAGCACGGGGGTCAGGTCACGCCCGGGTGCGGCGGCGAGGGCGTCGGCGGCGCTGCCGTATCCGGCGATCTGCCGCAGCGTGGCGATGGTGGGCGGCATCATCAGCAGCTCGCCCTTGTCGTAGCCCTCGGCCGCGTCCTGGGGCCGGATCCACACGGTGCGGTCGGCCTCCGTGGAGGCGTTGCGCGTGCGCTGCCCCTCCGGGAGGGCGGCCACGAAGAACCAGGTGTCATAGCGGCGCGATTCGAACTCGGGAGTGATCCAGCGCGTCCAGACGCCGAGCAGATCCGACCGCAGCACGAGCCCCCGCCGCTCCAGGAACCCGGCGAAGGACAGCTCCCGGGCGACCAGGGCGGCCCGGTCGGCCTCCCAGTCGGCGCCCGTGGTGTCCCCCACCACCGACTCGGGCGTCGGCCCGGCCAGCAGCACCCCCGCCTCCTCGTACGTCTCCCGCACGGCCGCGCAGACGATCGCCTGGGCCGCCGTCTCATCGACCCCGAGCCGAGCCGCCCACCACGCGCGCGTGGGCCCCGCCCAGCGGATCTGGTGCTCGTCGTCGCGGGGGTCGACGCAACCGCCGGGATAGGCGTACGCCCCGCCCGCGAAGGCCATCGAGGCCCGTCTGCGCAACATGTGCACGGCGGTCCCGGTCGCCGTGTCCTTCAACAGCATCACGGTCGCGGCCCGCCGCGGCTCGACCGGCACGAGGTCGCCGTCCGCGAGCGCGCGGATACGGTCCGGCCAATCCGCTGGGTACCACTGCCCGTTTGCCATGGCCGGAGGCTAACTCTTGACGGGCAGATGTTCGAGGGGGCGCCGATGGGAGTGCCGGGTTCGGTGTCGGGCGGCTTGAGGTCCGTTGTGGCTTGTCGCGCAGTTCCCCGCGCCCCTAGGTCCGCCAGGTAGACGCTCGTGCAGACGCGTACGGCGTGAAGGGGACGGGGTGGGGGGTGTCCGCCCGCAGCGGCCGGCGTCCGTTACAGGGCCCCTTTCAAGGGCCCGAGCCGCCGGACCGAGGACGGACACCCCCCACCCCGGCACCGACCCCAAACCGACCGCATGCGCTACACAAGCCCCCACCGAAGCCGCGCGGGCCGCCGCAGGCATTTCAGGGGCGCGGGGAACTGCGCAAAACGCCCGCCCCCACCGAAGCCGCACCCAAACCCACGGCCAAAACCATCACGCCCCCGAAACCAACTCCACCTGCACCTCAACCTCAACCGGCGCATCCAACGGCAGCACAGCAACCCCCACCGCACTCCGCGCATGCACCCCCTTCTCGCCGAGCACCTCACCCAGCAACTCACTCGCCCCGTTGATCACCCCGGGCTGCCCCGTGAAGTCAGACGCCGATGCCACGAACCCCACGACCTTCACCACCCGCGCAATGAGATCAAGGTCACCCGTCACCGACTTCACCGCCGCCAACGCGTTCAGCGCACACGTCTGCGCCAGCGCCTTCGCCTCCTCGGCCGTGACCTCCGCGCCCACCTTCCCGGTGACCGGAAGCTTCCCGTCGACCATCGGCAGCTGGCCCGCGGTGTACACGTACACACCCGACCGCACGGCCGGCTGATACGCGGCCAGCGGCGGCACGACCTCCGGCAGCGTCAGCCCCAGCTCCGCGAGCCGCGCGTCAACGGCCCCGCCCCCGCTCACGCGGACTTCTCCCGCTTCAGGTACGCCACCAGCTGCTCGGGGTTGTTCGGCCCGGGCACGACCTGGACGAGCTCCCACCCGTCCTCGCCCCAGGTGTCCAGGATCTGCTTCGTGGCGTGGACGAGCAGCGGCACAGTTGCGTATTCCCACTTGGTCATGCGGCCGACTCTAACCCCTGCTCACCCCCTGCTTTCAGCCCTCGCCCCCCACAGCCCCCACCCGCGTTATCCACAGCCTCCTGCTTAGGTTCGCCGCCGACTGGTTACGCTCGAATACGTGAGCAGGCTCCAGGTCGTCAGCGGCAAGGGCGGGACCGGAAAGACCACGGTCGCCGCAGCCCTCGCGCTGGCCCTCGCCACCGAGGGGAAGCGGACGCTTCTCGTCGAGGTCGAGGGCCGCCAGGGAATCGCGCAGCTCTTCGAAACGGAGGCGCTGCCTTATGAGGAGCGGAAGATCGCCGTCGCTCCCGGGGGCGGGGAGGTGTACGCACTGGCCATCGACCCCGAACTGGCCCTTCTGGACTACCTCCAGATGTTCTACAAACTCGGCGGCGCCGGCAGAGCCCTCAAGAAGCTCGGCGCGATCGACTTCGCCACCACCATCGCGCCCGGTCTCAGGGACGTCCTGCTGACGGGCAAGGCCTGCGAGGCGGTCCGCCGCAAGGACAAGTCGGGCCGTTTCGCCTACGACTACGTCGTGATGGACGCACCCCCCACCGGCCGTGTCACCCGCTTCCTGAACGTCAACGACGAGGTCGCCGGACTCGCCAAGATCGGCCCCATACACAATCAGGCGCAGGCCGTGATGCGGGTGCTGAAGTCCAAGGAGACGGCCGTCCATCTGGTGACCCTGCTGGAGGAGATGCCGGTCCAGGAGACCGCGGACGGCATCGCCGAACTCAGGGCCGCCCGCCTGCCCGTGGGCCGGATCATCGTGAACATGGTGCGCCCGGAGGTGTTGGACGGGGAGGACCTGGAACTCGTACGGAGCACGCCTCGTTCGGCCGTGGCGAAGGCGCTGTCCTCGGCCGGACTCGGTGGCGCCCGTCGCGGGGGCAATGCCGAGAAGCTGGTCGACCCGTTGGTCCGGCAGGCCGAGGAATACGCCGTGCGGTACGAGCTGGAGCACGAACAACGCTCGGTCCTGGGCGACTTGGGTCTCCCTCTGCACGAACTGCCTCTGCTGACCGAGGGCATGGACCTGGCGGGTCTGTACGAACTGGCCACCGAGCTGCGGAAGCAGGAGATCTCATGAGTCCGGACCAGGACCGGCACCACCGCCCCTCCCCGGCCCACCGTCTCTCCCCCGTCCTCAGGCTCGACCTGGACCCGTTGATCGACGACCCGAAGACCCGCATCGTGGTGTGCTGCGGTTCGGGCGGTGTCGGCAAGACCACGACCGCCGCCGCGCTCGGTCTGCGTGCCGCGGAGCGGGGCCGCAAGGTCGTGGTCCTCACCATCGACCCGGCCCGCCGCCTCGCCCAGTCCATGGGCATCGACTCCCTCGACAACACCCCGCGCCGGGTGAAGGACGTCGAGGGCGAGGGCGAACTGCACGCGATGATGCTGGACATGAAGCGCACCTTCGACGAGATCGTCGAGGCGCACGCGGACGCCGAACGGGCGGCCGCCATCCTGAGCAACCCCTTCTACCAGTCCCTCTCGGCGGGCTTCGCGGGCACGCAGGAGTACATGGCGATGGAGAAGCTCGGGCAGCTGCGGGCCCGGGACGAGTGGGACCTGATCGTCGTCGACACGCCCCCGTCGCGTTCGGCGCTCGACTTCCTGGACGCCCCGAAGCGGCTGGGGTCGTTCCTCGACGGCCGGCTCATCCGGCTGCTGACCGCTCCGGCCAAGCTCGGCGGACGGGCGGGGATGAAGTTCCTGAACGTCGGGATGTCGATGATGACCGGCACCCTCGGCAAGCTGCTGGGCGGCCAGCTCCTCAAGGACGTCCAGACGTTCGTGGCCGCGATGGACACCACCTTCGGCGGCTTCCGCACGCGCGCGGACGCGACGTACAAGCTGCTCCAGGCGCCCGGGACGGCCTTCCTGGTGGTGGCGGCCCCGGAGCGGGACGCGCTGCGCGAGGCCGCGTACTTCGTGGAGCGGCTGGCCGCGGAGCGCATGCCGCTCGCGGGCCTGGTGCTCAACCGGGTCCACGGCAGCGACGCCGACCGCCTCTCGGCGGAACGGGCACTCGCCGCCGCGGAGACCCTGGAAAATCTTGAAGAGCCCCGCATTGTCGATCAGGAGGGCGGGAAAGCTGGACTTCGTAACTCTCCCGACACGTACGGCAGTTCAGATTCACCCGATACGTCACCCGCCTCCGAGCCGGACTCCCCCGTCGACCCGGAGCGCACCGCCGACCTGCTCACCGCAGGCCTGTTGAGGCTGCACGCCGATCGTATGCACCTGCTCTCCCGCGAACAGCGCACACGGGACCGCTTCACCGCACGCCACCCCGAGGTGGCGGTGGCCGAAGTGGCCGCACTGCCCGGCGATGTGCATGACCTCGCGGGGCTGCGGGACATCGGAAACCGACTCGCGGCCGGACAGCCGGAGCTGCCCGAACCCGGCACCGACGCGGGCTGAACCGACCCCCGCGCACGGTCGAACCGAGAGCACAGCGAACCGAGAAGCGAGCCCTCAGACCACAGCCCTGCCCTCAGACCTGTGCCCTCAGACCACAGCCCTCTGGCCTGAGCCGCGAACCTTCCGCGCCCAACAGCCCTCAGCCCTCAGCCCTCAGCCCTGAACGCTCCGCGCCCAGCAACCCTCAGCTGACCGCCGCATAGTTCTCGTAGATCTCGTCGTCCTCGAGGGGCAGGATGCCGACCCCCCGCTCGTACTCGACGCGCGCCGTCTCCAGCAGCCTGCGCCACGACGTGACCGTCGGCCGCCGGCGCAGCAGGGCGCGGCGCTCGCGCTCTGTCATGCCTCCCCACACGCCGAACTCGACGCGGTTGTCCAGCGCGTCGGCGAGGCACTCCGTGCGTACCGGACATCCGGTGCACACTGCCTTCGCCCTGTTCTGCGCTGCTCCCTGAACGAACAGTTCGTCCGGATCGGTAGTGCGGCAGGCCGCCTGCGCACTCCAGTCGACTACCCAGCCCATACCGGCGCCGTCCTCTCCCGAATCGAGGCTCCCCCACGGCGGCAGCGGCATATTCACCGCCGCCAGTTGAGGACGTTACGGAAGGCAGGCACAGCGCAACACCCCCTTCGGGCCCAATCTTGAATGGCCCGAACGGACTATGCGTAAGCGGCAGATCACCCGGGGGAGTGAGGCTGCGACATACATGACTATCCCGGCGAAACGGGACACTTGTCTTGCGTCACAACGGGCACCTGATGACACACGAGGCGGATTCGGACACGTCCCCATCAAAAAAGTCGGGGAACGACCGGAACGATTCGGGGTCGCCGGACGTATTGATACGTGGCCCTACTGCTGTGACAGTTGAGAGCAGCTTAGGCCAAGGCCTGTGCGCGTGTCCGGCGATTGAGAAGGTAGGGCGGCGCTGCCG
Organism: Streptomyces sp. NRRL B-3229; assembly: GCF_000719505.1. NCBI lineage: Bacteria > Bacillati > Actinomycetota > Actinomycetes > Kitasatosporales > Streptomycetaceae > Streptomyces > Streptomyces sp. NRRL B-3229. Next base: position 159,922 of record NZ_JOGP01000020.1, read on the forward strand.
TCGCCATGCCCGCTCCGACGCGGTCGTGCCCTCTTCCGTCGCCATGCCGTGACATGGGCTCCCTCTGAACGCTCATGAGTACGGATTAGGCTGCCCCCTATGTCGAAGAAGCGCTCGGGCGGCGGTCTGTCGTCCACGCAGCAGGCCGCCAAGTTCCTCGGTGTCAGTGTCCTCGCGGGGGCGGTGATGGCCGGCATCGCGCTGCCTGCGGCCGGTGCGCTGGGGCTCGCGGCCAAGGGGTCGGTGGAGAGTTTCGACGAGCTCCCCGCCAACCTGAGGACCCCGCCGCTGAGCCAGCGCACCACGATCCTCGACGCCAAGGGCGGCACCATCGCCACGGTCTACTCACGTGACCGCACGGTGGTCGAGCTCAAGGACATCTCGCCGTACATGCAGAAGGCGATCGTCGCGATCGAGGACTCGCGCTTCTACCAGCACGGCGCGGTCGACCTGAAGGGCGTCCTGCGCGCCCTCAACAAGAACGCCCAGAGCGGCGGGGTCGCCCAGGGCGCCTCCACGCTCACCCAGCAGCTGGTGAAGAACGTGGCGATCGAGGAGGCCGGTGACGACCCGACGAAGGTCGCGCAGGCCACCCAGCAGACCATCGGCCGCAAGATCCGCGAGCTGAAGTACGCGATCCAGCTCGAAGAGGAACTCGGCAAGAAGAAGATCCTCGAGAACTACCTGAACATCACGTTCTTCGGCCAGCAGGCGTACGGCATCGAGGCGGCGTCGCAGCGCTACTTCTCCCGGCACGCCAAGGACCTCGACCTGGAGCAGTCGGCGCTGCTCGCGGGCATCGTCCAGTCCCCCAGCCGCTACGACCCCGTCAACGACGAGGCCGAGGCGACCAAGCGGCGCAACACCGTCCTCCAGCGCATGGCCGAGGTCGGCGACGTCTCGCAGGCGGAGGCCGACAAGGCCGCGAAGCAGCCGCTGGGCCTCAAGGTCAGCAAGCCGAAGAACGGCTGCATCACCGCGGTCAAGGGCGCCGGATTCTTCTGCGACTACGTCCGTGAGGTCTTCCTGACCGACCCGGTCTTCGGCAAGTCCAAGGAGGACCGGGCCAAGGTCTGGAACCAGGGCGGTCTGACGATCCGCACCACGATGGACCCGCAGGCCCAGAAGTCGGTCCAGAGGTCGATCAAGGAGCACGTCTACCAGAGCGACCAGGTGGCCACCGCCGCGACCATCGTGCAGCCCGGCACCGGCAGGATCCTGGCGATGGGCCAGTCGCGGCCGTACGGCATCGACACCAAGAAGAACGAGACGACGCTCGACCTCTCGGTCAACCAGGACATGGGCGGCGGCGCCGGCTACCAGCCCGGTTCGACGTTCAAGCCGATCGTGGCGGCGGCCGCCATAGAGGGCGGCAAGCCGGCGACGCAGATCTACCCCTCGCCGTACAAGATGGACTACCCGGCCCCGGTCCAGGCGTGCAACGGCAGCGTCTGGAACGAGAAGGGCGTCCCGGTCACCAACGAGAACGAGTCCGAGGTCGGCCCGTACGACATGAAGACGGCGACCGCGAAGTCGGTCAACACCTACTACGTGTCGTTGATCAGCGACATCGGCATCTGCCCGGTGACGGAGATGGCCGCGAAGATGGGTATCGAGCGCGCCGACGGCGGCAAGATCCAGCAGCGGCCGTCGATCGCCCTGGGCACCCAGGAGGTGTCCCCGCTGACCATGGCGAACGCGTACGCGACCTTCGCCTCGCGCGGGATGTACTGCACCCCGGTCGCCATCGAGTCGATCACCCAGCGGGTCGGCGAGAAGTCGAAGTCCCTCCAGGTCCCGAAGTCGACCTGCTCGCGGGCGATGTCGGAGAACACCGCGGACACCATCAACACGCTGCTCAAGGGCGTGGTCGAGGACGGCACCGGCTCGCAGGCGGGCCTCGGCCCCAGCCGTGACAGCGCGGGCAAGACGGGTACGACCGACGAGCGCTACGCGGCCTGGTTCGTGGGCTACACGCCGAACATGGCCGGCGCGGTCTGGGTCGGCGACCCCGCGCACAAGCGCAAGATGCAGAACATCCGCATCGGCGGCTACAAGCACGAGAAGGTCTTCGGCGGCGAGGTCCCCGGCCCGATCTGGCGCGACATGATGACCGGCGCGCTGGACGGCATGGACGCCCCGCAGTTCAAGACCGTCTACATCCCGGACATGCCGAAGAAGGAAGACCCCCACAAGGGCGACGACGGGGGCAACGGCGACAGCCGCGGGAACGACAACGGCGGCAACGACAACGGCGGCAACAACGGCGGCGACGGCAACACCACCTTCCCGACCCCGAGCTTCTCGATCCCGGAGGGCTTCATCCAGGGCCAGGGCCAGAGCAACGGAAACGGCAACGGAGGCGGCCACGGCTGACCCCACCGGGCCGCCCCCATGACAAGGGCCCCTTCGCCGCCGTAGAAGAAGATGTTCTACGACGGCGAAGGGGCCCTTCCGCCACCCGGTACCCGCGCTCACGCACCCGGCGTTCCAGCTGCCCGGAGCCCGGCGTCATCGCTCGGGCAGGCGCCGGAGCGGTCAGCCCGCGAGGAGCTTCTTGACCGCGGCGGCGACGCGGCCGCCCTCGGCGAGGCCCGCGACCTTCGGGTTCACGATCTTCATGACGGCGCCCATCGCCCGCGGCCCCTCGGCGCCGGCGGCCTTAGCCTCCTCGACGGCCTGGGCGACGATGGCGTTCAGCTCGTCGTCGCCGAGCTGCTTGGGCAGGTACTCGGCGAGCACCGCGCCCTCCGCCTTCTCCCGCTCGGCGGACTCGGCGCGGCCACCCTTGGCGAAGGCGTCCGCGGCCTCGCGGCGCTTCTTCGCCTCCTTGGTGATCACCTTGAGGACCTCGTCGTCGGAGAGCTCGCGCTTCTCCTTGCCCGCGACCTCCTCGTTGGTGATCGCGGCGAGCGTCATCCGGAGCGTCGAGGAGCGCAGCTCGTCACGCCCCTTGATCGCGGCGTTGAGGTCTTCCTGGAGCTTCGACTTGAGCGTGGTCATGGGGTCGATTGTCGCAGGTGTGCGGCGACGGGCGCCCGCGTATTTACCGTGCGGGCGGCCGGGTGCTTACCGTGCGCGCGGCGGCCGGTCAAGGACGCCTCCGTGATCTGACACGATGGAGGCATGCGCGCGCGATACGGAGTCCCCTTGGGAATCGCGGCGGTTGGCGCCGCCGGACTGGCCTACTCCGCGGGTTTCGAAGCCCGCTCCTTCCGTCTGCGACGGGTGACGGTCCCCGTCCTGCCGTCCGGCATGCGCCCGCTCCGGGTGCTTCAGGTCTCCGACATCCACATGGTCGGCGGCCAGCGCAAGAAGCAGCGCTGGCTGCGCTCGCTGGCGGGTCTGCGCCCGGACTTCGTGATCAACACGGGTGACAACCTGTCGGACCCGGAGGGCGTCCCGGAGGTCCTGGACGCGCTGGGCCCGCTGATGGAGTTCCCCGGGGCGTACGTCTTCGGCTCGAACGACTACTACGGCCCCAAGTTCCGCAACCCCGTCCGCTACCTGTTCGAGAAGGCCCAGGGCCGCCACGGCCTCAACGGCAACCCGCCCGCCGTGGGCGTCGTCCACAACCCGTGGGAGGACCTGCGGGACGGCTTCGACGCGGCGGGCTGGCAGAACCTCACCAACACGCGGGGCATGCTGAAGATCGAGGGCGTGTCGGTGGAGCTGACCGGCCTGGACGACCCGCACATCAAGCGTGACCGCTACGCGGAGGTGGCCGGCGGCCCGTCGAGCGCGGCGGACTTCTCCCTGGGCGTCGTACACGCCCCGTACCTGCGCGTCCTGGACGCGTTCGCGGCCGACGCCTACCCCCTGATCCTGGCCGGCCACACCCACGGCGGCCAGGTCTGCCTCCCCTTCTACGGCGCGTTCGTGACCAACTGCGACCTGGACACCGACCGGGTGAAGGGCCTGTCCCGGCACACGGCGGAGGGCAGGACGTCGTACCTGCACGTCTCGGCGGGCTGCGGGGCGAGCCGCTACACACCGGTACGGTTCGCGTGCCCGCCGGAGGTGACGTTGCTGACGTTGGTGGGGCGCTGAGGGGGAGGCGGATCTCGCAGGGGTACCCGGGGTGGGATCGGCCGACGGATTAACCCGCACAGCCCGACGGATTAACCCGCACGGCCCGCCCGTATCGCCCCTTTTGCCCTCTCTGTCTAGTGTGAGGGCATGACCGCGCCGATACCCAGGGACATCCCGGACCTCCCCGCCATCCAGGGTGTGCCCGCTTTCCTGCCGTCCCCCGTCCCCGCGACGGCGGTGGTGACTCCCGTACGCCATCCCGTGGCCGCCGTGTACCGCGTACTGGTGGCTCTGACCGCCCTGGCGACCGTGGCCCTGGAGATACGGCTGAGCAGCCCGGTCCGCGCCCTGAGCTACTTCGCGGTGCAGAACGCGGTCCTGCTGGCCGGCGTATCTCTCCTCTCGGCCCGCAGAGCATGGAAGGCCCGCCGTCCCCTCCCCTCGGCCCTGACAGGCGCGACACTCCTCTACGCCGCGATCACGGCGGGCGTGTACCACCTGCTCCTGGCGAACACGTCGAGCCCGTTCGCCTTGACGGGCGCGGCGGCGAACCCGACAGGCTGGCACGCGGTGACCACGCACCTGCTGCACACGGCGATCCCGGCGGCGGCGGCAGCGGACTGGCTCTTCCTGACGGCACCGGGCCGCCTGCACCTGCGCCAGGCGGCGACCTGGCTCCTCTACCCCCTGGCCTACCTGCTCCTCACCTTCACCCGGGGCGAACTGATCCCCCCGGGCACGCCGGGCCGCTACCTCTACCCGTTCCTGGATGTCGACCTGCACGGCTACAAGAGCGTCCTGGGTAACGCCCTCCTCCTCGGCCTCTCCTTCTACGCCCTCGCGATCCTCCTGGTCGCCCTCGACCACGCCCGCCCGAACCCCATCCGCCACCGCGCCAAAACCGGATTTCGTCTCCAGCCACCGGTGGGCTAAAGTAAACGACGTCGCCGCGACAAGCAGCGACAATCGGGGTGTAGCGCAGCTTGGCAGCGCGCTTCGTTCGGGACGAAGAGGTCGTGGGTTCAAATCCCGCCACCCCGACACAGGTCAGAGGCCCATTCACGTGATCGTGAATGGGCCTCTGTCGTGCGTACAGCAGCGGAGTACAGCAACCGCTATGACTCTTCCTGGCCCTCCTTGGCCACCTGCTCTTCCGCCCTCTTCTGCTGCTTGCGCTTGCTCTTCTTTTCCTTCCCTTCCTTCTTCTGCTTGCTGCCGCCGAGCGCTTTTCCGAGCTTGCGCAGGGCCCGGCGGGTGTCGGCGGAAGGTACGTGCGTGTAGACCTCCATCGTCACCGCGATCTCTGAGTGCCTGAGGATCTGCATCGCGATCCGCGGGTGGACGTCGAGGGCGGCCAGGAGCGAGGCGCAGGTGTGGCGGGTGTCGTGCACGCGGATGCGCCGGACGCCGGCGCGCTCACAGCGGCGGTCGAACTCACGGGTGAAGTTCCTCGGCTCGACCGGGGTGCCGTATCGGGTGGTGAAGACCATGTCTGACTCGGTCCACAGTTCCTTGGCCCGCTCCTTCGCCGCCTGCTGTTCCTTCTGTCGAAGGCGGAGAGCGGTCAGGCAGATGTCCGGCAGCGGGAGCACAGCCTCCGAGGCCTCCGTCTTGGCCGTGTCGGTGTGGAGGAGACGCCGGCGGACCCGCTGCAGCTGATGACGGATGTGCAGCTCCCCCGTTTCCAAGTTCACGTCCGACCAGGTGAGGCCGAGCACCTCTCCCTTGCGCAGGCCCAGGACGAGGATGAGCGAGTAGGCGCAGTACAGGTAGTCACGCCACAGCTGAGCGTTTTCCAGGAAGCTGCACGCCTCCTCGACCGACCAGGGTTCAGGCCGCTTGCGCCGGGCCCGCTGGACCTTGACGAGTTGGGCGACGTTCTTCGAGATGCGTTCCTCGACCATGGCGTTGGTGAGTGCGCTGCGGAGAATCGTGCGGGCATCGTTGACCGAGCGCTTCGAGAGGGTCTGTCGGCAGCACTCCCCCTTGGCGCAGCACCGGCGCCGCTCCTCGGGCCGCTTGGCGTCCTTGTCCTGGGCGCAGCACTGGCAGGTGTCCGAGAGCTTGTTGAGCCAGCTCCGCATGTCCTGAACGGTCAATCGGTCCAGCCGCTTTGAGCCGAGGAGCGGCACGATGTACAGGCGCACGGTCGTCTCGTACGTGGCGGCGGTCAGCGGCCGGAGGTTGGGCTCCACGACTTCCTTGAGCCAGTACGCGAGGTACTGAGCGAGGCTCGGCGTGTTGGTGGCGACCGGCCCCTTCTTGGCTTCGTTGTGGAGCTTGAGCCACTTCTCATGGACGTCTTTGCGGGTCGGACCGTAGACGTACTTCCGCTTGCGGTTGCCCTCCGGGGTGGTGACCCACGCGTAGGCCGCGTAGCCGTTCCGGTAGACGTAGATCGATCCTTCGCCATTGCCTCGCTTGCCGCTCACGCGGACCACCTCGCGGATTCGTCGGCGCAGTGGTTCACGTAGTCGTCGACCCAGGCCGGGAGGATGCGGCGGTTGCGGCCGATCTTGACTGAACGGATCTCGCCGGTAAGGACGAGCATTTTGGTCTTGGAAAGGCTGAAGCCGAGCATCTCGGCGACCTCGGCCGTCGTGTGCCACTTCCGGTCGAGGGTGGCTGTGGTCATGGGGTCAGTTCTCCTTCTCCTTGGGCGGCGGGTGTGCGCGAAGCGGCGAATAGGCCTTCAGCGGCGGTCAGCCCGGTGCCGGCGAAGCGCCAGTGCGAGAGGACGAGGACGGTGTCCGGGTGGGGCAGCGGGTGTCCGGCTGCGGTGGCGCGTTCGCGGGTGAGTGCTTCGTTGTGGTCGGCGCGCTCTTGGCGGAGGGCGCCGAGGGTGACGGAGTACGCGCGGGACTTGGTGGAGAAGTGACCGCGGAAGCCGAGCATGTGAGCCCACTTGCGTAGGCGCAGGTCTTCGAGTTCGGGCAGGGCGCCAAGGTGCCAGCAGGTCAGGATCAACTGGCGTGCGTGGTCGGTGACTTCAGCGCCTATCAGGTCGGTGATGGGGTTGCGAATAGGGCGGTCCACGGTGCCCGTCGCGCTTTCGGCGCCTTTGGTGGCGTACTTGGCGATGTAGGCGGCGACGGCGCGGCTGGTGAGATCGGTAGCGCCCGTGAAGTCGGCCGAGCGGATAGGGCGGATGTCGAGCTGTTCGCCGAAGCGGAAGGTGTGGGCACGGCCGTCGAGGACCGGGCCGGGTGTCTCGGCGAGGCGGACGGCCGAGCGGATCGAGTCCGAGAGGAGTTCGGTAGTGGCCCAGGCGGGTGGGGTGTCCTCCGCTCCGTCCGGGCCGTCGAGCCGGATCACCGCATGGAAGTGGACGGCGCCTCGCCGCTGGTATTCGGCGACCTTGGCGTAGGAGACCTTGAGGCAGTCGCGCAGCGCCGAGCGGCCGATGCCTGCGCGGGAGGCGATTTGTTGGCGGAGGTAGGTGGTGAAGCGGGCCCAGAGGGCACCGGCGTGCGCGTTCCAGAGGACGGCGGCGCGGTAGTCGTAGCGGTCGGCGTTCAGGGGCGTTCCGAGGACAGGGTCACCGTCTGGGTGGAGGCGTCCGCAGCGGCAGCGTCCGCCGCCGGGCCGGTTGTGGACAGGGCCGAAGGAGGGAGCGGTGAAGGTGGCGAAGACGCGGGGATGTTCGGCGACGGCAGGGCCGATTCCCTTGCCGCCGCTCAGGCCGGCCGTGACGAGGTGGTACGTGTCTTTGCGGTAGACCTCGGCACACGCGGCGCACCGTGTAGCGCGGCGGTTGTTGCAGCGGATGAGGAGCTGTCCGGCGGGAAGGTCGCGGTCGACGATCTCGCGGACGATCTCACCCGTCGAGGCGTGGACGTCGAGGCGGTGGCCCTCCATCCGTACGGGCCGCTCGCAGCCGCCGAGCCGCTGGATCTGGTGTGCGTAGGTGCTCAGTTCGCCGTGCAGGGCGAGGGCCGCCAGTTGGCGGATGGCTCCGGTCGGAGCCTCGGGGCGCATGTGCGGGTTCCTCCTTGGAGACGGGAGCGGGGCAGCAGCCCGGCTTGTCCAGGGGGCTAGACAGTGTGGGCAAGCCAGGCTGCTGAGCAGATGAGGTCAGCGGCGGTCGTTCTTGAGGATCGAGCGGACGGTGACGGCGCAGACGGCCACCGAGGCGGCGGTGATCGCCACGGCCAGGAGCATGGAGACCAGGACAGCGCCGACGACGAGGACTAGGGCGCCACCGCCGGCGGCGAGGGTGAGCATGCCGCCCGGAGTGAGCTGCACCGCGGGCCGATTGGAGGCGGGAGCGTACGGAATAGGGGCGGCGGTGGAGACGTAGGACGCCGGGGTTGTCGGTACCGGGGTGGTGTCCTGCGGCGGGTACTTGGGGGTGAACATGGCTGGTCCTTTCTGGAGTCAGTCGAGGAGGGCGGCGACGGCGGGGGCGAGGACGCTGTTGGCGACGAGGTAGCCGCCGAGGAGGAGCAGGGCGACGAGCCACCAGGGCGGGCGGGCGAGTTGGATGCCGAGGGCGGCGACGACGAGGACGGCGAACCAGAGCGGGACGTCCATCGGTGATCTCCTGTCAGGCGGAGCAGCGGTGGGTACGGGCGGCGAGTTCGGCGGCTGCGCGGCTGTCGTACTCGGCGGAGAAGTCGCAGCGGGGTGCCGTGCAGGCGGCGAGGTGGCGGTTGCGTCCACGGGCCAGGTACGAGGCGACCTGGACGGGCCCGATGCGGCGGACGTTGCGGAAGCGCGGGGTCACTTGAGCGGTCCTTTCTCAGAGGTGGGCGGCGACGGACGGGGTCATGGTCGGCGGCAGGCCGAGCCGGGTGCGTACGGCGTCGGGGTCGGCCGGTTGGCCGGTGGTGGTGCGGAGTTCTTCGGCGAGGGCCTGCGCGCGGTCGATGAGCGCGGGCGGCAGGGGTACGGCGGGAACGCGCGTCGGTGCGGCGAGGACGGAGCTCGGGGCAGATTCCTCGGGGGTCGCATCCGCGGTCGTAGCGGGGAGTTCGTCACGGCGGGGCGTGTCGACGGCCACCGGGACAGCGGCGGGTTCGGGCTCAGGAACCACCTGGGCAGCAGGTTCTTCCGGGATGCGTGGCGCGTGGGCCAGAAGCGTTCCGCCGAAGAAAGCGACGGCAGGCCAGCCGGCCACCACGACGCGCAGTGACGCGGGTACGTGGTCCAGATCGAGGAGACCGGCGGTTGCGATGTTGGCTCCGAGGGAGGCGGCCAGGGCGATCAGGAACCACAGGCGCGCTCCCCCGGCGGGCTGTCTGGCGCGCTGCTGTTCGCGCATCCGGCGCCAGGCGGCGACCAGCAGCAGATCGACGCTGACCGGGTAGGCCCATGCCTTCCAGCCGCCTTGCCCGGACGCTTCTGCGAGGTCGTGGAGGTGGGAGAAGGACAGGGCGCCCGCGATGACGGCTTGGACGATCACGGCGTCCACGCGGGCGAGGTGGGCACGCATCGAGTCGTTCTCCTTCCGGTTCGAGGCATGGGAGGGGTAGGGACGTGGCGCGAGGCGGTCGCGCCGACCGTGGGGAGAGCAGCGCGGTTACTCCGTCACCGGGCGCGCGGCCGGAACGGCAGTGGCGGGCGAGGCGACCGCGGCCGGTTCGGCGGTGACGGCGGGCCGGAAGGCGTCGAGGCGGGGCAGCTCCGGCACGAGAGCGGACGTAGCGCGGCAGACGGCCGCCGCTTCGTCGAGGGTGAGGTGCGGGGAGCGTGCGCGGGACCAGCCGCCGGAAGAGTCGCCGACGATGGCGACGCCGGGGCGTTCGGCGGGGATGGTAGTTGCGGCGAGGGCCGCTTCCGGAGAGATGTCGGCGAGCGCCATGTTGGCGGACGACTCGTCGTTGACGCGGTGGCAGATGCGGCCGGTGAGCTGGGCGCGGAGCATGGTGGCGCCCTTGCCGAGTTCGGAGCCGAAGCGCTGTCCGCAGACTTCGAGGTAGATGCCGGCCGCACGGCCGAGCTGGGCGATGCGGATGAGCTTGGTGACCATGGCGTCGCGGCGCTTCTCGTCTTCCCGGCTCGCGGCGAGGAAGAGTTCCGCCACCTCGTCGACGACGACCACGACCGGCACCGGCCGCACCTTCTCGGGCAGACCCCACACGTCCGAGGTGAGGACGTCATCAGGGCCCGCCCCGGACCGGAGCCCGATCAGCCGGAACCTGGCCTCCATCTCGTCCAGCAGGACATCAAGGAGTTCGTTCGCCCGGTCCGGGGTGTCCGCGAGGGCCGACAGGCGGGGCGCGAACGGCGCCAGTTCCACACCCCACTTGCAGTCGATCCCGACGAGCACGACCGGTTGCCGGGCAAGCCCGCACAGCAGATTGCGCATGTACACGGACTTGCCGGACTGCGTTGCGCCGAGGATGAGTTCATGCGGCACGGCACGGAAGTCCCTTACGTGCCAACGCCCGTCATCCCGTAGCGCCATCGGAAGGGAGAGCAGACCGCCGTTGTGACGACGGCGCCGAGCGGGTCGTACGTCCGCGAGTACATCCCAGCCGATCAGCCGCAGTTCGAGCCACCCCGGCTTGGTCGGACGGATGTGCACGGCGTGCGCGGCCCAGGCGTGCCGCAACCGGTCGGCGGAAGCGAGGAAGTCTTCTGGTGCCTGGCCGGTCGCCATACGCAGCCGCATCACGAGACCGGCGCTGGTCGGCATGGGAAACGACCTGCGAGGCGGTACCGGCCCGGCTTCCCGCCCGATCATCCGGGCAGTGGCCCGGCGCATGGCCGAAGCCGGAACGGTCAGACCACAGGCGTCCATGGTCGTGCGGTACGACGTCAGCACCCTCACCGCGACGAGCGGATAGCCGACGAGCCACCAGAACACGACGGGCACCCGACGACGCAGCACCAGCAGCGCGACCAGGCCCAACAAACCCAAGATGAGCGCCCAGACGGTGTTGGTCATGGCGATCAGCCCTGCACCGACGCCGGAGCGTCGACCATGACGGCGTCCGCCCGGTAGGCGATGCCGTGCCGCATCCGGCCGCCGAACTCGCTCTCCCACGGCCGGGCGATCAGCCCGGACAGGATGACCGGAGCTCCCATCACCAGGCCCTCACCGATGCCCTGCTCCGGAACGGTGACCTTGATCATGTCCGAACCGCCCTGCGCGATGAAGACGACCTCCAGCACCATGAGCCGCTGGTTGGTCACCGGGTCCACGGCGATCTCACCGGTCTGACGGTCCCTGACCTTCACCTCGGGCAGCTTCGTGACGAGCAGGGTCGCGTCCGAGGCGTTCACGGGAATGACTCGCATTTCTTGAACCTCTTCTGTTGGCGGCGCTCTGAGAGCGCCGAACCGTTCCGTATACCCCCCTAGACAACAAGGGAGGTGTCCGCCCTAACTGTCTAGGGGGGTTGACGGAAACAGTAAACCGCCACCAGCCCAACTGTCTAGGGGGGTATACGAATCCGCCCCGGAAGACGGGAGTCGCTACGGCAGGGCCCAGTGCAAGGCGGTGGCGTCGTCGTGCGTCTTGCCTCGCGGCCAGCGGCGGCCCTCGGAGTCGCCGGCCTCAGCTTCCCGAACGCGACGGATCAACTCGGCGGGCCCGGACGCACGAAGGACGGCCAATGTCTGGGGCCAGGTCCAGAGTTCGAAGGAGTCGACCAGTCTCGTCGCACCGTCGCTCAGCAGGGACACGGACGTCAGCGACTCCAGCGGCACGGCCCCGGCGAGAGCATGTTCGGCCGCCTGCGGATCCGGCCCAGCGATCCAGAAGCCCCCAGGACGATTGCGGTGCCCCGTAAGAGCGTCGCGATACTCGGCCAGAGCGGCAGCGTGTTGGGGTGAGCCAGTCGGGAGCGCGTCGACCGGCCCACGCAGCTGCCTGCCGACCTCGTCCAGGCGCTGATCTGTGATTGCGTTCGTCTTGCCGTCAGCGTCGGCGAGCAACAGTGTTGAGTCGCCGAGGACGAGGTACTCCAGGGCCCCCGCAGTGGCGCGCACTGCAAGGACCGTACTGGTGGGACTGGCCCTATAGGTCAGGTCGCACGTGTCCTCGTGCAGAGAGCGGACAGCCCGGATTGAGTCGGCGAGGCAGGTGGTGAGCGGCCGGGTGAGTTGCGCCGTGATGCTGCCCAGCAGCAGCCCACCCAGCGTCGAGGAGAACCACGCGATGCCGTGAGTGCACCCGGTCTCCGCCCCAGCCACGCCGGCGCCGTCGAGGAGGACGGCCGCACCGGGCGCGGCAGCGGCGAAGTCCTCATTCTCCCGGCCCGGTTCGGCGGGCTGCGAGTCGAGGACGACGTTCACGCCGTCGTCTCCTCGTCGTGCAGGTACAGCGGGGTGATCAGTTCGACGGATTGGGGTTCCTCAGTCTCGGGGTCGTACTCGACACTCACCAGCGTCGAGAAGTGACGCTCACCCACCTGCCCCCACAGAGTGTTCAGGTCGGAGGAGAGCAACTGGACGACACCGAGGGAGCCCGCCGTGTGGATGCCAGCGATAGCGAGCACCGAGCCGTTGCCGTCCGGGCGAGGAAGCCGCCCGAGGTATCCGACGTCATGGGAGCGGTACGGCTCCGTGTCCGCGCCCGCGCGGTAAGAAGTGCCCGTACGGCGGTCCGCCAGGGCCCAGGGCTCACCGTCCGGGTGCTCCCAGCCGAGTACCGGATCTTGGGCGTACAGGTCGCTCATGGCCTGAGACATGGAAGGTCCGCAGACGACGACCAGGCCGTCACGGTTGAGGTCGACTTCACCACTCACCTGTACGTGCCCGGAACTGACGTCGAGGCCGTACGACTTGGCCAGCTCTTCGAGCCGTTTCCCGGAGTTCATGTCGGTCATGGCGACGACCGGACGCTTCTTGGCACCGTCCCACCGCAGCGGGGTCACGATAGTTACAGCACCAGCCCCGAGGAAGGCCCCCTCAGGCGCCGGCCCGGTGTGCCGGATCTGATGAATGCGCCCGCGGCTCAGACCGGCCTTTTCAGCGATCTGGGCGTACGACAGCCCTTGCGCATGCAGGTCCTGAACCACGCGGCGGCGCAGCCGGGCGAGCTCGGTCACCTCCTGCTGGGCGTCGGCCAGCCGGGACGTGACCTCACGCAACAGCAGGTACGGATCATCAATCGCCATGATCCGCTGCAACTCGTCCGACATGACCACACCTCCTAGAACTAGCCAGGAGTCTAGGGCCCTAGACAGAACGGGCGCGAGACGCCGTCCCGAATGAACCCCGATCACGTAGAACGCGGACCTTCGCCGGGGCACCCCCTTGGGGCTCACCACCCACCGCTTGCGGGACAGACGCAGGGCGCGTCTCCGCCACGGACCATCACCCGCTCACCCGAGCGAGTTCCGCCCACACGCAGCGCCCGCCCGCAGGTCGATCTTTCACACCCCAGTCCTTGGCGCAGGCCGAGACCATCAGGAGCCCACGGCCGCTCTGGTCCTCAGCACCGTTCATGCTCCGCACCTGAGGCTCGCTTTCGCCACCCTGGTCGATGACCTGGATGCGAACAAAATCGTCGGTGAAGCCGACGACCACCTGGAACCACCCGAGGTACCAGCCACTCCGGGTGTGCCGTACGGCATTGGCCGCCAGCTCGCCGACCACCAGGACGGCGTCGTCCACAAGGCGCGGATCTTCGCCCTCCAGCAGAGCGGCAGCGAAGTGACGAGCTTCGGCCACCTGCCAGGCCTGGCCAGGGAACATGCGGGCCCAGTCTTTGGGCATGGGAAGACTCCCTCATTGTCTAGGGGGCTAGACGTTGCAGTGAGCAGAGTATTCCCGCGCGTGGCCGATGAGCCAGGCATCTTGAGGAATTATTCCTCTATCGAGTGGCGGGGGTGTCCAGGTCCCTGAAGTCCGTCATCACCTGGAGGAGCAGTTCCCGCACCTCAGACCCGAAGACCGCGGCTTCCTCGAAGCGGCTGAACAGGTCCTCGTAGGCGGCGACTTGGGGGACGTCGTCCACGACCCGCTCACCCCGGAAGCTCTCCACGACGGCCGTCTCGCGGTCGCACAAGGTGAAGCCATGACGCGGCATGACAGGCACTGGCCGACGCCACGGAATGACGCCGAGCCGTACGGTGCTCAGACTCTCGACAGCCAGCAGCCGATCAAGCTGGGCGAGCATCAGCGCAGGACTCCCCGGCCAGGTCCGCAACACACCCTCGGTGAGCACGAACACCGACTCGCGACCCGGTTCGTACAAGAGGCTCTGCCTCTCGACACGGGCAGCGACGGCGCGGCCGACAGCCTCAGGAGATGCGTTCGGCGCACTGTCGAAGACGTGTCGCGCGTACTCCGCGCTCTGGAGCATGGCCGGCAGGACGACGCACTGGAACGAACGGATCAGCCGAGTCGACCGAACGACGTCGTCGAGGACCACGCCGACGGAGGCCAGATCGCCGGATGTCTCGTCTGTGTCCGGCTCGACGTCCGGAGCAGCTTCGACGGCGACCAAGAGGTCATGCACCTCACGGAAGGACACATCGTCGAGGCCGAGGGCACGAGACAAGCGGCCCAACACGTCGACACTGGGGACCATTCGGCCGTTCTCGACCTTGGACACGGTCGGCTGTCCTACACCGGCCCGCTGCGCCAGCACTGCACCGGTCAGACCAGCATCCGCACGCAGCCCACGAAGACGCGCACCAAGCGCCTTCATCCGCTCCCGCCGCTCACTCCCCATATCCAGGGTTCTACACCACAAGGCGGACGACAGCGGGCGCGAGACCCTAGATGATCAACGCCGTCGCGACCATGATTCAAACTTTCTCTACTGGTTCAAGGCCCGCGCACGGCGCGGGCGCGCGCCGCCTCTGCGGCGCGGCCTGCCTCCTGTCTGCGCCCCGGCTGGCCGCGCCCGGCGGCGCGCTCGGCGGCTGCGGGCAGAAGGTAGGGGACACCCTCTGTGGCTGGGGCGGTCGGCTCCACGGCTTTAGGCAGCCACTTTGGGGCGAGCCTCTAAGATCATGGCCCCAACGTCGTGCTTTAACGGGCAGGTCCACAGACTGCCCGACTCGCCGGAAGCTTACGGGGCCATGATCACTCGCCCCAAAGCAGCTCCAGCCCAAAGCCGCTCCGCCGACCTCCGTCAAAGGTTACTCGACATACCCCAACTCGCGGGCGTAATTCTGGAGCTTTTCCAGAATGTAAGCAGCGATGGCGGCGCGATTCTTATTCGTTAGATAGTCCCCCGACCTCCACGTGTACTCGATGCACACGGCCTCACTATTCAGGACGAATGAGGTGTCTGGAATAAGGGGTGTGAATTCCATTTTTGCTTCCGCTTTGAAATTGCTCCCCTCTATCCCGTTGGCTTCGAGGAAGCCCTTTATGGCTTCCAGGACGGCTTTGTTGAGTTCTTTGTCTCTACCGTGCGTGAAGCCGCGCTCGGCTAGTAAATCGAACGCAGGTGACGAGACTTTCGATGGAGTCCCCCTGGTTTCGTAGGTGGACGTTGCTGTGCCCAGGAGGTATTTGCCGAAGTCGCTCCGTTTTATATTGCGAGCGATAGCAGAAACGCCCTTGTCTGTGACGTCAAGGCTCGCGAGGTTTTCCCTGACCTCATCAGGGCCAAAGCGGCGAAGGATGGGCACGGTAACGGCAGGTGGGAGTCCAAAAACTCTGGCATCCAATTGGACAATCATCTGCGTTAGAAGGCCGCGCCGACTCGTCCACCACTTGCCGATAACGCTGGCAGGCGTTGCTGCCAGGAGGGCGTTCCCATCCACGAAGCCGAACCTGCTGCTGTTGGTCAGGTGCATCAGGACGCCAGGGTCTGTGCTCGCGGAGACGACCACTACCGCCATGCGAATGGGCAGGCGCGTCCTCTGGAGGATACTGAGGCGATTTCTAGTGAAGTCGTCAGAAATCGTGCGTAGGTAGTCACCCAGAGTGTCGAATTCGCTCGGATTGTAGTCGCGTGGATCAACCCCGAGCAACTCGAGCGACTCGACATTATTCGAAAGCTGCAGGGTATTTGTTGCGATTGGCACCCAGGCGTCACGATGTGGGCCCTGTACGTGCAAGGGCAAGTCGATTGGCGGACGTCCGGCGATCCTTTCAAAATCGGCGGACATGCTCTTTGCCGTCTCTTCGGATGTCTCAGGCCAGCAGAGGAGAACCTTGCGCCCTACAGAGTCCCGCAAGAAGCGCTTGATGGCGGCCAGCTCAGCAGTGTCAGCGGGAGCGCTCTCCCTGTGGTCCACAAGGAGGGGGATGATTCGATCATCGTTGCTCGCCCTGCTACGGGCAGCGTCCACGACTGCGGCCTTAAGCTCTTCAAAGCTGACCGCACCGTTATGTTGCACAGTGGCCGAGAACTGTGATGGAAGAAAAGTTCGCAGAT
This sequence comes from Streptomyces sp. NRRL B-3229, assembly GCF_000719505.1. Lineage (NCBI taxonomy): Bacteria > Bacillati > Actinomycetota > Actinomycetes > Kitasatosporales > Streptomycetaceae > Streptomyces > Streptomyces sp. NRRL B-3229. Next base: position 176,246 of record NZ_JOGP01000020.1, read on the forward strand.
TGCTGGCCAGTGTAGTCTTTCCGGTTCCCGAGAGAGCGTACATCGGGACAAACAAGCCCTCACCTCGGGCGCGAATGCTTTGCGCGGCGAGCTCGATTGAATAAAGCGTGTCCGAAGGGGGGGCCACGACTAGCCGAGCGACTTCAGAACCCACATGCTCAATCAGGAATTCGTATCGAGCAGGGAATACCAGCTCTTTGAGAATGTGAGTACTGGAGGAGTCGGTCATGGGCACGCCCTCTGGGGTGTAGATCGGTGAACCGCGCTGTTGGAAGAGGATACTGCTACCGGTCGCAATCCTGCGCCTATATGGTGTGGCAGCACATCAGTAGATCTACCTATTGGGCGTGAAGCGTCGGACCCATGGGGATTCGACAGCTGCAGACAGCTCAGCAGCAGGTCAGGGCATTGATTGATTAGGCAGCCGCAGGCAACAGCCGCCGGTGATCGCTTGTGGTCGTTCCGGACGAGCGTGCGTGAACGCGCGTGGCCAGATCGCTCCCTTGTGCGCCCTTCGTGTACGTGTCAAACAGTTCGGAGGCTGGGCCTGGGGGAGGGGAGCACTGCATGTCGTTGTTGGGTGGCTATCCGTCGGCATGGGCCGTCGAGCGGTTTGGGCGGCATGCTGGCGCGCTGGCCGCTGCGGTCCCGGTGCAACTGGCCAAGGCGCACGGGAAGGCTCATGCCGCGCACCTCGCTGCGGGTCTGAAGAAGCGGAGTCCGTACGGTCTCGCGCTTGCAGGGGTGGTGCGCGAGAACCTGGCGGAGACGGCGCGGCAGCTGGGGGAAGCCGTGCGCGACGTGCGCGGCTACGAGTATGCGGTGATCAACGATCACGCTCTCTTCCCGTTCCGGTACGCGGACAGGCCGAGGCCCCTGGATCGAGCTCGCCTGCCGGCCAACGCGTCGCCCACGCGGCACCGGCTGTTCCGGGCGCACGGGCCGCAGCCTCCAGAAGGCCTGTTCGACGTCGATGAGGACCTGGCGACCGAGGAGTACCTGGGGCTGCACGAGGCGTTCGAGGAGCTGGGAGCTTCCACCAGGCTGGTCTGTGTGTTCTTCACGGCCGATGTCGAAAACGGCATCCATGCCATCCACTGGGGAGACGCCCACCTCGAACCGGACCGCACCTTCACGTGGCCCTACAGGGAACAGCTCCCCGTCGCTCCCGTGCAGCTGGAGTGACCGTCGGTGGCCTCTGATTGATCGGGCCCTGGGCCGTCCCTGGGCCGTCCGAAGCCGACCAACGCCGACAGTCGGCACCCACAGGTGACCACCCCCACCCCGCTCAGGCCTGGGCCCCCGCCGTTGATCTGCCACACTGGAAGGGTTATGCCTGCACCCGCAGTTGTCGCATGCTGGTCAGCTGCACTCCGCCGTGATTGGCCACAGCCGCTCGCAATGCCTCTCAGGAACGTAGTGAGTGCTGGTGCCAGCCGTTGGGCTCCAGCGTATGGAGGGCCACTTCACCACCTCCTAGAACATTGCAGTAAAACGTGATCATTTACTGCGTTGTCATGAAGCGCGCGGATCGAAGGAGTGAGCAGCCCTGTTGGAGGGCTGTGGACGGGCGTCAGCCCACCCAGCCGACACGCAGGACGTCCATGCCGTCCGCGTACGCCGCGAACGTGATCCACGACCGAGGCCCGAAGCGCTCGGCGGTTTCCCAACCGCCGGGTGCCGGCCAGGTCTCCTTCGCGAGCAGGGCCGTCGCGATCAGCTTCATCACCTCGCGGCGCCCCTCCTCTGGCAGCTCGGCCAGTGCATCCTCCGCCTGGAGCGAGAGCTCCACCCTGTACGTCACCGCATACCCCCGCACTTGTGATCAACAGAGAGCACCGTACGGTGAACGCGTAGACCACGTGGGGGCCTGTGGATAACGCGTTTGCGACCCACCTGCCAGCAATGTTCATGACCAGTTGCACTCCGAGGGCCGGCATGACGAGGGGGGTGGGCCGAACGGTGCGGCGGCCCTGGCCTCACGCGGACCGGGGTTCATCAGTTGCGGGGCACAACGCCAAGGTCACAGACCTGACGCGATTTCATCGAACCGCGTTGGCGCAAGTATTGAAAGTGCCAGGATCTCCGACATGACGACCCCGCCCAACATCAGCCTGTCAACCATCCTGCACCGTTGCAGACTTGGTCGTCGAGAACTCGACGCGCTGTTCACGGTTGCTGGACAGGGGTACCAGCCCAACGAGATCGTCTTTCGTCATTTCCGCCATAGCCGCACGTTTAGCGCGCCAACCCTGGCTGATCTCATAGCAGATGTACAGGCGGCGCCTCTACCTGGTGACCCGAACCATTGGGACAATCTCAGCTTCACAGCAACAGATCCGGCAGGTAGGCGCACGGTCACAATGTCGCTTTCCCCGAAGAAGGTGGTGACAACCGTCAGCGGTAACGACGCCACCCTCGTATATGGGACAGATGCACAGATCAGGCTATTTCTGGTGGATGATGCAATCGGGGGTCGCACGTCTCCGAAGGCTCCTCCCTCAGGACCCTTGAACTGGGTCCTCGTGGCTGGCATAGCCCTCATCTTCATCCTTGCACTAGCCCTCTCCTTTGAAGTCGATGGGGGACCAGCAGGAGATTCCGTCAACAAGGCCCTGGAGGCGTCGGGCCCATTTATCGTTATTGGTTACGGACTTCTTGGATTCCTTGCGGCGGTTCATGGGGCCGCCAATGTGTGGGTTAGCCGAGGGGTCTTGGCGCCAACTAGATCCCTGCCCACGGGTGGAGTCTGGAGTCGTCTCGCCATGCCTGAGAGAATCGCTGTCGTCGGATTGCTTGTTGCTGTAGCGGGCTCTGTGGGGACCTTGATTTCGGCAGGCACGGACCTGTTCGGTTAGGTCTGCGAGGCACGGAAGGAGCCACCGACCCCGACAGTCATCGTCGACACCGGCGCACTTCCATGATCGACAGGGGCAGTACCGCACGGCGCCTGCCCGCTCGCGTTCGGACCTGTGGATAACGCCCTCTCGCGGTCCACAGGGTGTCCCATTGATGCCGGGTCAGCGGCCACCCTGACACCTCTGGATAGCTCAGCCGTTCGACTCTGGGGCCCATCGGTCAGACCCGCCACCCCGCCATTCGATCAGCGCGGACTGCTCCACCCACGCCTCGTCGACGTCCTCCAGGCCCGCATGACGCAGGAACTCGACGAGAGCACCCCCCGTACGCCAGCCCCACGAAGTGGTAATCCACGCGTACGCGGCGGCCGCCGTCCGAACCGGGCGGGTAGATCACCAGTGGCTGAGGAGTGGCCATGGCATCAGCGTGCGCCTTGGGACTTCTGCGCGCATGCGGGACAGGTGTGGCACTCGTAGGCTGATGCTGCTCGGGGCTGTCGCGGAGGTCAGCCATGCCCCGAACCGTGTGGAGCGGCGCCATCTCGTTTGGCCTGGTCACGGTACCTATCCACGTGGTGAGCGCTACCGAGAACCACTCGATCCAGTTCCACCAGTACCACCTCGAAGACATGAGTCGGGTGCGGGTGAAGAAGATCTGCGAGATCGAGGACCGCGAGCTCGCCAACGCGGAGATCGGCAAGGGCTACGAATACGCCCGCGACCAGGTCGTCGCGATCACGGACGAGGATTTGAGCAACCTGCCGCTGCCCACCGCAAAGGCGATCGAGGTCGCCGCGTTCGTGCCCCTGGAGTCGATCGACGCGCTCCGCATCGGAGACGGCTACTACCTGGCCCCCGACGGCGCGGTCGCCGCCAAGCCCTACAAACTCCTCGTCGAGGCGCTCGGCCGATCCTCGAAGGTGGCCGTGGCCAAGTACGCGTGGTCAGGGCGCGAGCGGCTCGGGCTGATGCGGGTGCGCGGCGACGTCCTTGTACTGCACGCAATGCGCTGGCCGGACGAGGTCCGCTCACCAGCCGAGCTCTTCCCGCCGGCCGTCGACCTGAACGAGGACGAGATTGAGGGCGCCTTGGCGCTCATGGACTCAATGACCCGCGACGACCTGGACGGCGACGACCTCCGCGACACCTACACGGAGGCCCTGGCCAAGGTGATCGAGGCGAAGCGGGAGGACAAGCCGCTGCCCGAGGAACCCGAGCAGGAAGCGACGACGGGACGAGTGTTGGACCTGATGGCCGCATTGCAGGAGTCCGTGCAGAAGGCCAAGGCCTCCCGCGGCGAGGACGCCGAAGTACACGGGCTCCCGAAGAAGACCACCGCCAAGAAGCCGACGAAGACGCAGCCGGCAAAGAAGACGGCCGCGAAGAAGAAGACGGCTGGGCGCCGACCGCGCAGCGCCTAACGGATGCCCTGCTGATCGGCAATTGGGGTGGAGCCTTCCGGTAGGCCATCCATGGAGGCCTTGGGGTCGGTACGCTTCTTCTCCACGTGCTTCTCGATCTCCATGCCCCCTTCGCCATTGATCAGCGCCACGTGGACCGTGAAATTGTCCGAGGGCTTGTCTCCGACGCCTGCTAGGCGCAGCTCTGGACAGTCCCACGTGCCGTCTTTGTGGATCTCACACGGCTTGAAGTTTGGGAAGTAGTTCCCGTTGGTGTCCTGCACGAACGACCAGAGCGTGGCCGAAACGGGCACGTCCTTGATCGTGCCGGACACCACCACCTTTCCGCCTGACACATGGGCGACCTGCTGAATGCTCCCGGATGGCAGGGCCTCGGCAGCCTTTGTGTCCCCCGAGTCGTCAGCTATGGCGTGCGTGACAAACGCGCCCGATACCGCCCCGATTACGGCGGCGGGGATTCCCACGAGCGTCGCTTCCAGCCAACGCGGTCGCGGTCGGCGCCCGCCTCCATCCCCAGCAGTGCTCATCTTGCCCCCCTGTTGGTCAGTTGGGCGATATCCTGCCCGATCTTTAGGCACCGCTATGCCGGGTTTGTGTCTCAGTTCTGCCACACAGCACGAGTAGTCGCATGATCAGCAAGACAGCTCCTAGTCGAGGATCCCTAGCTCGGTGTCCGGCCGGCAGAAGGTGCACGGCTCGATCGTCGGGTTTGTCAGGGCCACCCGGGCGTCATGCTCGGTGATCGGGTGCGGGGCGCCCTCGATCATCGAGCAGTCAGCGACGTGGACGATCGCGGGCTCTGGGCCACGGGGCGTGCGCTTCTGCTGGACGACGAACTGCGGCCGGGTCGGTGCATGCGTGATGCCCATCGTCCGCAGGGGCGCGGCACCCTTCGCCAGGTGACCACCGCGGCGCCGAGCGGGGGGTGGCCCCTCGGCCCGCGCGAGCGCATTGCGTACCGCGTCGCGCTGGAGCCGGAGATAGATCCCGACGACTTCGTGGTCGGTGACCTGCTTGTCGAGGTGCGCCAGGATCGCGCGGAGGCGCGGGGGGTCCGGAGGCAACTCGCTCATGCGTTCGAGTGTAGGAGGGTGCCGGAAACATCGCCGCCGCCCCCTAGCCCTGACCCTGTGGTTACGAACGTTGAGAACGTGCGCTCTCCGCACCCTCCCGAAGGTAACGATGATGCGGTTGGGCCTCCGCTCACCATCCACCAAGTAGGCGTAACTGCTGCCTGTTGTCGTTACACCGGCCGACCACGAAGCGCTTTGTTCAGTGCACGCCAAGAGGACGAATGGCCATAGAGCATACGAGAGTTCAGAGAGAAATGGGAGAGAAACCTTCAGCCTTCACACCATCGGAGGCGCTGCGCCAGTGGGAGGTACCCAACCTGCCACCTTTCTCGTTAATTCCGATGCGACCGCATCGCGGACGACGGCACCCCTGAGATCTTGACTTGCCGGCCTTGGCCTCAGGGGTGCCGCCCATCTGGACACAGGGATACCCCCATGCCCAATCACCGACCGGAGCCTCCGGTCGATCCCGTACCGCCCCGTAGGGGCGGCCGAGCCTATGTCGTCAAGGAGCGTGCATTCACGCTGAGCCTGACGGCGTCGGAGTGGATCGTGAAATTGGTGACGGACGACGTCGATCCCATCGACTTCGCCTTCCTCGCATACGACCTGGCACCGGAAGCCGTGTTGCTGGCACGGTGCACGGTTCGCATCGCGCAGAGAGCGGCGACTCGGTGGCGACAACGCATCAGGCACTAACCTCCACTCCTGCAAGCATCCCGGTCGGGGGGCCCGCGCCATACGCGGCCACCCCGATTACCCGTACGGCCCCGGGTTCACTCGTTGGGTGTACCCGGGTCGCAGCAGGCCCAACGAGCCTATGCAAGTTCCCGTTGCGGGAGTCAGGGGCGCATCCCCCATAAGGGCCGCAAATTATCGAACGGCTGACATGGGTGACCCCTTTTGACTACGTTAGTGAGGCGGTGTATCCGGCGTCACTCAACCATCCGGTACCCCCGGTTCGCCCCGGACCTACTCGGCGTCCACTCAGGCAAGGTGGCCCAGCTGCCCGCACACAGCCGCCTCCTTGGCAACTGACGCGGGCCACTGAAGCAAGACGGCGCTGAGGTCTGCGGTACAGCAGCGGAGTACAGCAACCACGTTGACCTCAGGCGACCACCAACGACTGTCAACGGCTGTCCGACCAGCCCACCTGACCCCGATGGCCTCCCAGCCGAGAGTTCGGGACGAAGAGGTCGTGGGTTCAAATCCCGCCACCCCGACAGTGAAGTACCAGGTCAGGGGCCTGATCCGCTTAGCGGGTCGGGCCCCTGAGTGGTTTCTGAGGCCATTTTGGGAGCCGTTTGGGAGCCGACTTGGAAATCTGGTCCCCATACGGCTCCTTCAGACATCGGCTGACGTCTGCCAGCAACCACCCTCGGGTACTAGCGCGGGTCGTGTGCTGCTCCGCCTCGAACGCGGGTGACTCCCCGCGATCGCGTACCGGCATCATGGTCAGAAGCCCTGATCAGGGCTTCCAAGCGTTCAGGTATCTAGTGGTGCGGCGTCAGTCGTGGGGCTGGCGGGCCGCTGTGGTGAGACGGCTACAGGTCGGTTCAGATGGGGCGACGCTGGTGTTGAGATCTCCACGCAGGAAGACATCGCCGCGCAGGACCAGGCTCAGTCAAAGGCTCCGATGATGGTTTCGATGATGGCTCGGACACCGCTCCAGTCTTCATTTCCGGTTCCGTGACCGGCCTTACAGGCTCGCGCCTTCTCGACGAACCGCTCTTGCACCAGCCTCTTGTCGTCGTCCGAGAGGCTGCCGTGGTATCGGCGCAACTTCTCGTTGTGAGACCTCCACTGCACGGGCATCAGTCCGCCGCCATCTGCCTCAAGGACATCGCGCCCCAGGTACATCTCCAGCGATCCGGCCCGTTCGTTGACGTTGGCAAGGACAGGCAGCTCCGAGGTAGGACCAATCGTGGGATACGACTCAAGGAGAGGCAACGACGGGTAGTGGAGCACTCGACAACGGTCGGGGAGACTTCGCCCCTTGATCTTGTGCAGCCCGGCATGCCCCTCAGTGTCGTTGTCCGCTATCGCAATGAACCGATTTGCGACTCCAGCTGCAACGAACGCCGAGACGGTTCGCGCAAGGGCGGAAACTCCGCCCTCGGGGCTGGCGCTGGCGTAGTCGAAGAAGTTGACGAAGCCCTTCAGGTGCGGGTGGGTAACTTCCATGCCTTGGGCTAGGAGCCGGGCATCAGTGGGTCCTTCTGTGAGAACAAGCAGCGGTGCATTGAGGGCCAACTCGGCCAACTGGTCGGCACGCGCTTCGGCTGCGACCGGCAAGACAGTGGGCATCTCCGTACAGCAACCTGTGAGCGGACTCAGATCCAAGGACGCCTCTGCCGCCGGATCGGCGGCATGCTCAAGCAGCAGGCGGAGGAAGCTGCGCGGATTCATGTACCACGACAGCACGTCCAGAGGGTCGTTTTCGTAGGCGAGCAACTCCTCCATGGTCAAGTCGTCGAAGCTGCGAGACAGCCGATTGCACATCTCCCTCTCGACCTCATGCGCGCTCGGTACGGGACTCGACCAGTCCAGGGGAGACGACCGCCAAGCCCACTGGCGGCAAGCCCCGGGCAGGTCTTCTTCACCCTCAGCCAGTTCTACCGACCCCGCATCAGGGTTCTCGATCCCTTGCTTCCTGCTGCTCCAAAGCCTCAGCGCCAACGCCAGGTCACTGCGAGACTGGGCTGCCGTGAAACCCTGCACCTGCAGTCGCTCCCGGAGAGATGCGACGGTCGTGAGGTAGACGAATCGTGTCCCTCCTTCGCCGTCTGGCCCGCTGTCGTATGTCACACGCCGGTCGTCCTCGGTGAACAAGGCGGCGAACTCGGGCAGATAGCCATCCCTGACAAGTAGGAACTGGTGCCCGTGAACCTCGATGCATGAGTGGTGCCCCATACGCCCTAGTTTCTCAGTCGTGCCCCTCTCCCCGCTGCGCAATAAGCAGCGTGACGGGCGCTGACACATTAAGCGCTTCGCCGCGCTCCCTGCAGGGGCCGCCGGCGAGGGACTGGAACACGTCCAGATCCAGTACACAGTCATCCCCATGGCTTGTGCCGAGGAGGCCGCGGACGATACGACGATCGACATGCATCGATGGTCTCCGTTGAATGACCGGCAGCTGGCGCTCCTCACCCGCATCGGGGACGGAACCGACCCCGTCACGTCGGACAGCCCCCAGCTCGCTCTTACCGCCCGCGCACTGAAAGAGCGGCGCCTGATCATCATGCCCAAGCAGCATGGGAAGTGGCAGGCGGAGATCACTGACGCCGGGCGCTTCTACCTGGAGCACGGGCATCATCCAGACCGTCCGGAGTTGGCTCCGCGCAAGCCTCGCGCGGCGGCGTCTGAATCCGGGGTGCCGGTGGCCTCTGGTCCGTCGCAGGATGCCGATCCCCCGACCGAGACGAAGCCCGCTCCGAAACGGGCTGTGAAACCTCCGCGCCCGTCGCCAGCGACTGTCGGGCCAGCGCTCATCTCGCAGGTGCAGGAGGCCGGACGATTTCTTCGGATCCCTGACCCCAGCGCAGAGGAACGGGCTAGGTATCGCAGGGCGTTCGATGCAGCTCGGCAGTGCGCTCCGGATGGGTACCACCTGAAGTACAGCGGGCGGGCGAAGGGGGACTTCTTCCTCGGTCTGCTGAGGGTGTCCGGCGAGGACGACACCGAGTGGAACCGGATCCGTCTGGCGCGCAGCCGTGTGATCACCGACGTCGAGGACGTGCTCGCCGCGGTCACCAAGGACCACAGTGCCTTCGAGATCTCCGAGGAGGTCCTGCCGAGGGTGCTCGCCCTGATCCGGCTGCTCGCCGAGCAGGCGCTTGCGCGGTACGGCGAGATCGCGGTCTCCAAGAAGCGTAAGCAGCCGAGGCCGCTGCTGACGGTCCACGGCAGGACGTACGAGGTCAGCTTCCGTGAGCGGCAGAAGCAGGTCCGGTACGTCCCCAAGCAACCGGGTCGACGCACGTACGACTGGCAGCGGGTCACGCCGGCCCACAAGTTCGAGCCGTCCGGCGAACTGGAGCTGCTGGTCAGCGAGAACTCGGGCTACAGCTACAACTACGGCTGGAAGAAGGAATGGGCCGACACGGCCAAGAAGCCGTTGGAGGAGCAGATCGCCTCAATCTTCCGGGCGTTGAAGGCACGCGCGGAGGAGCAGGAACGGGCCCGGCTAGAACGAGAGGCGGAGCAACGGCGTCTCCGCGAGGAGCGGGAGCGCCAGGAGGCCGAGCGCCGACGACTGGCGGCGGAGCGGGAGGAGCGCGAGCGGCGGGAGTGGGAGGCCGCGGTAAGTGCGGCTTCAGTGCAGGCGGTTCACGCGGTACGGGCCGAGCACTTCGGCACGGCCCTGGAGCAGTGGCGTGCCGCCGGTGAGATCCGGGCCTTCTGTGCCGCGCTGGATGACGTCGCCGCCGCATCGGAGGACGCCCTCAAAGCTGAGAGGCTGCGCGAGTGGTCAGCTTGGGGGAACACAGAGGCCGATCAGCTCGACCTCGACCCCACGACGAATGGCAAGGGTCTGGCCGCCCGCGACTTCAACGTGGAGCCGACGAAGAAGCAGCTGCGACCGTTCCTCGACGGCTGGCGGCCGGACCGACCGGAGAAGGAGCCTCCGGCTCAGCCAACGCCTCCCAAGCCGGAGCCGGACTCGTGGCGCGGCGTCATCGACGCACATCAGGATCAAGGGTGGCGATATGGACGCCAAGGTCGCGCTCAATGGTGGAGGCGATGACGCCGTGACCTCGGTCGCGTAGGGCCTTGACCGCCTTGTCGACGAGTTCTCCGAGCCGGATGACCTCGGCGCGCAGGGCGACCAACTCGTCGTAGCGGTCGGCCTTGTCTTCGCCGCACCAGGCCCGGACGGTTCGCAAGACAGCTGCCTCTGCGTCCAGCTTCCGGTCGTCCCGTCGGCTGTAGGAGTACCAGGAGGACTGGGCACGCTCCTGCTCGATGCCCTGCTGCTTGCGATCCACCTCCGGAAGGATCTCGTCGGCAAGGCGGCCGGCGACCTGGCGGGCGACGCGCTCGGTGACCGGCCAGGCGGCCAGGCACATGCCGTGGCGGTTCTCGTAGACCATGGCGTCGCCGCGGAGTTCAGCTGCATCCATATCGATGAGCGGTGCCGTCTCGTCAAGGCGGCTCAGCTCCAGGACCCCGGCGTCGGCCACCGTTCGGCGCAGGCGGAGCCTGTTCTTCGGACGGACGAAGCCGAGGATCATGCGGGCGGCCTCGAAATCCGTGCTGCCCCGGACCTCCCTCGACGCCTCGGCCAGTGCCAGCTCCGCTGTGTCATCCGCTCTGAAGGAGTCAACGTCATTCCACGAGGCCATCAGGCAGCTGGGGCTCACCCACTCCTGCAGGCCAGCTTCTTCACCATCCAGGAACCGCACATGGATGTTCCCTGATCTTCCAGAACCGCGGACCCGGACAATCTCGACCTGGCGCACCGCGCCACCCAGTTCCTTCGGCGTGGCCCGATACGCCCAGCGTTCCCCGGTCTCCATGCGTCCATTGAGCCAGGTCGACGGCACTGCCACGCACCAATCAACAGATCCGAGGTATGTCTGATTCCTGCCGTCCCCTCGGCAGCAAACCTGAGAGAGGATCACGGTCAGCTTCTCCCAGGGGGATCTCACATGACAGATCAGCACAACCGCACCTGCGGGCGCCCGACCCGCTCCGGGAACCCATGTAAGGTCCGGATATCGGGCTCGGACGTGGCGTGCAGCACGCATGCGACGGAGCAGGACAAAGCCGTGGCCGAGGCTCACCAACGCGGGTGGAGCGAAGGCTACAAGTCCGGCAGTGAGAGCAGTGCAAGCTACTCCAGATCCCGGATCGAGCGCTTGGAGCAACGCGTCAAAGAGCTCGAGGAGCAGTTGGACGACGCGAAGCGCGTTTACGAGATCGGCGGCCACCAGGTCGTGGACGTCGGCGGATACGCCTACCGCTGGCGCGGGAGCACACCACTTGAGGTCGGCGACCGAGTACTGCTGCCCGAAAACTACGTGAGCCGCATGAAGAACGGGCCCGGCCCCACCCTGGGCGTGGTGAGCAAGCTCGGCACCACCTACCGCAGGTCTCTGTCCGACATCGTCAGCCGGGCGCCAGCGGCGGACGGGTAAGAGGACCTTGAGCACTGTGGCCGTGGAGAGCTCGTCAGCTGAGTCCGTTGTCAGACCCTGCCGCTAACGTCGAGTGGCACAGGTCTCTCGTACATCAGCAGGGAGCAAGGCATGCCAACCACAACAGACGACGGGCGTGGGGTAGATCTCCGAAGAGTGTTCGTGATCCACGGGCGCAACGATCGGGCACGCCGGGGACTGTTCGAGTTCCTGCGGGCCATCGGCCTCGACCCGATCGAGTGGTCGGAAGCAGGCCGCATGACGGGCAAGGGGTCCCCGTACATCGGCGAGATTCTCGATGCGGCATTCGGTAGCGCCCAGGCCGTCGTCGTCCTGCAGACCCCGGACGACGTCACCTACCTGCACGAGAGCCTGACTCACCCAGGCGATCCAGAGTGCGACCCGCAGATGCAGCCCCGCCCGAACGTGCTCTTCGAAGCAGGCATGGCCATGGGCCGCGACGCGGACCGCACTGTGATCGTGGAACTCGGACAGGTGAAGGTCTTCAGCGACATCCACGGCCGACATGTCGTCCGCCTCGACAACAGCGTCAAGAAGCGGCAGGACCTCGCGACCCGCCTGCAAACCGCAGGATGTGCTGTCCGGCTGACAGGGACGGACTGGCACGAGGCCGGCGACCTGACTCCACCCGTTCCTCCGGGCGGTGGGCTTCCGCTGGGCCGGAAACTGCCGTCTTCTCAGGCGGCGGGCACGCCCCGGCTGAAGGCCCGGTACATCGACAATGGGCGCAACAAGATCGACGCTGTCGAGATCACCAACCACGGTCCCGGCGATGTCTACGAGCTAGACGTCGACGCTGATGCCAAGGTTGGGCTCATCACGCGAAACGCCGAGGAATTCCCTGTCCCGAAGCTGCCCGAAGGCAAGTCCGTGCGCGTGGGGCGCATGTCGTCGGACTCTCTCGCGTCACGCTCGAACTCGTACTTCACCATCACCATCACTGCCAAGACCGTCGATGGCACACCAATCGAGATCGACGAGTTCGTGAGCGGAGCGGGACATGAACATCCAGTTGACCTTTCCTCTGGATCACGACGGTTTCCTCCGACGTGAATGCCCTCACTGCGTACGGCAGTTCAAGTGGCATCACGGTCCAGCGAACGAGGAGGCCGAGGAGCAATCCACCCCTGCGGCCTACCACTGCCCCCTGTGCGGGCAGCCCGCTGGAATGGACTCCTGGTGGACACGGGAGCAACTCGAATACGCCCGAGGCATGGCTCTTCCCGCAGCCACGCAAGAGTTCGAGCAGGGGCTACGGGACGCGTTCAAGGGCGCCAGCAGCAAGCACGTGAAGTTCGACTTCAAAGGCGGCATCGACGCACCGGACGTACCGGCTCCACTCACCGAGCCTGATGACATGGTCATCGTGACGTCCCCCTGCCACTCGTACGAGCCGATAAAGGTCCCTGAAGAAGGGTCGGGCCCGTATCACTGCCTCGTTTGCGGTCAAGCCTTCGCCGTCTGATCCCCGGCGGTCGAAATGGCTGTCGCACGGAGGAAGCACCTTTGCCCCGCACGGTGATCGCGAGGCACAGGTATCGCGCCCTTCATCCAGGCGTCGCCAGGCTGCGGGCCTCCCTGCGTGCGCGCAGGAGTTCACTGAGTACGCGCACTGGTGACGTGGGGCTCATCGCCAGGCGGGTGTCCAGTGCCGCCTCCCACTGCTCGGTCAGTCCGAGCATGAGGCGCTTGCGCATTCCGGGTGTGACGTGGGCGTAGCGCGCCGAGACCGAGCCGTCGATATGGCCCATGCGGTCGTCCATGAGGACCTTCTCGGTGCCCAGGTCCTCCATCACAGTGCGGTGGGTGTGACGGAGGCCGTGGGGTGTGAGGCCCTTGGCGATCGGGAGCCAGCAGGCGTCGGCCCGGTCGCTGGCGCCACGCCCTCGGGCTGGGACGCCGGGCCACGGTCCGCCGAGGAGCGGTACGGGTCGGGCTTCCTGCGGTGCCTTCTTCGGGTACCAGCCGGAGACCGCCGGGGTGAACAGCCAGGTGGCGAAGCCGTTTCGGCGCCAGTGGGCTGCGTGCTGCGGTACCGCGCCGCCGCGCACGAATCCCAGGTCTGCGATGGCCTGTTCCACCCTGGCCCTCTTGGCTTCGGTGACGCGGTCGGGGTGGTTGAGGACGTTGGACACCGTGCCGGTGGAGACTTCGGCTCGGCGTGCGACGTCGACGAGCTTTGCGCCGTGGTGGCCGCCGGTGCGGGCCGTGCCCTGGCCCCGGAAAACGTAGGTCTTGCCGTGGCACAAACAGGGTTTCGGCTTCGTGCGGGCGACGTGGTTGGCGACCAGGGCCGACAGCCAGTCCATCACGTCGATGGTGCGGTAGCTGTCGTCCTTGGGTGGGCAGCGAACCAGCTCACCGGTGTCGAGTTCGTACAGCTGCCATTCGACGCGAACGGCACCCGGGCGGGCGAACTCCGTCTCCAAGCCGACGATTTCGCCCCAGCGCATGCCGGTGTAGCCCTTGAGGACGACGGCGACGAACTCGTCGTCACGGCCGGAGAGCAGGGCGGCGCGCTCCGCGGTCAGCAGGATGCCGAGCGGATCGGTGACGACCTTCTCCGGGCCACGGTCACGGGAACGGCCGGCGCGCTTGCCACGTCCTCGCCGTCTGGCGGCCGGGTTCGAGGTGATCAGGCCCTCGTCGATCGCGTCCTCGAAGATCAGGTGGAGCGTCGAGCGCCAGGTCTTGACGCTGGAAGCCGCGTAGACGGCCTTCTCCTTCTTCTCCCACAGGTCGACGTCCGTGCGCAGGACGCCGGCGAGCGCCTTGTCCTCGAAGTCGGGTGCTCCTCGATGTGGCGCTTGTAGTTCTGCATGGTCGAGGCGGCCAGGTCCTGGGCCTCGTACCAGCGGTTCGCGTACTCGCCGAAGGTCTCCTGGCCGAGTGCCGGGTCGCGCCAGTCGCCGCGCCGGTACTTGTTCTCGGCCTCGCTCGCGGCGCGCTGTGCCTCGCCCTTGGTGGCGAACCGGATCGCCTTGCCGTTGTCGTCAACCACCGTGAGGTGCTTGCCGGGCGCGGTCTTGTACCGGCCACGCCAGTAGTTTCCGCGCTTCTCCGCGAAACCCAACTTCCGTCTTCCTCCCCTGCTCTCGGCTTGTGACTGGGTGCGGGCGCGCTACGCGACGGTCTCGTACTGGGTGCGGCGCGGCGGTCGAGCCCGCAGACGCCCTGGCGTCCGGGCCGTAGTCGCCTCAGGAGACGGCGCGGCACGAGTTCGTACCGCAGGAGGACTTGTCGCTGGCCGACTCGCCGGCGCGCTGCTGACGGATCGCTTCGGGCGCTCTTCGTGGAGGCGGACGATCTCGGCGAGGTGCACGGCGGTGAAGCGGTAGGCGCGGCCGACGCGAGTGTGCGGGATAAGTCCGCGTCGGGCCCGGTCCTTGACCCACCAGGCGGAGCAGCCGAGCGCTTCGGCGATTTCTTCGGGGCGGTAGAGACGAGGCAAGGGGGCTCCGCCCTCGGTGCCGGGAAGGCGTCCTACGAGGGCAGGGGGTATGTCGGAGTGGTGCAAGAAGGGCGGGTCCTTACTGGGTGGGGGCGTGCTCGGTCAGCGGTGCCGAGCGGTCCTCGTCACGTGGCGGTCGGCCCCTGCAACAGCATGAGAGGCGAGACCAGGAGGGCTTCGGCGATCGCGACGAGGTCGTCGGCATCGCATCGGCGTTGGGCGCGTTCGATGCGGGACAGCCTGGTGTTGGACATCGGGTGGCCGAAAGCGGTCACGCGGTCGGCCAACTGGCGTTGCGACAGGCCGCGTTCGGTTCGGAGCATTTCGATGGTGCGGGCCGCCTGCATTCCTGCGGGTCCGACTTCCAGTGGGCGTGGGGGCATGGCTCCAATTAAAAGGTGCATTCGCCGGTTTGGGTAACCGGCGATCGTGGTCTATGTTGCGCTCGCGTCGTTCGCTGGGATGCGGTTCGTGGAGTCGGGAAGATGCACGGAAAAGCGCGCCGATCACGATTATGACGTGCGGTTTTGTGTTGTAGCTTCCCCGTCTGCGGCTCGTCAACGGCTTGCCAATGTGATGCTTCTGGCTCGGCGGTCCGGGCAACTATTTGGTCAACGGCCGATCGTGCCTTACGGTTTTCCCCCCGCCCGCCACCGAGCCCCAATTCTCGCAGCCTTTCTGCCGTGAGAGATTGCGCCGGATAGGGCTGGACTTGCGCGACTGGGGTGTGGCTATGTTGACGACACCCCGGAAACGCAATCGCATCCCGGCGCGCGTCCGCGCCAACACCCCCTCGAATCCCGCCCCGACCGACGGTGAGCCGTGATGTCCACGCACAGGCCACCGAGTGAGGACCGCCCCGCACTTGGCACGAATCCGCACCATCAAGCCCGAAGCCTTCGTCTCCGAGTCCCTGGCCGTCGTCTCCCTGACCGCCGAGCGCACCTTCGTCGGCCTGCTCACCCAGGCCGACGACCAGGGCCGCCACCGCGACCACGCCGCGATCATCGCCGGGCAGTTGTGGGTGCTGCGCCCGGAGCACACCCCGTCCGATGTCGAGACGGACCTCGCCCAGCTCGCCGACGCGGGACTGATCTGCCGCTACAAGGGGCCGGATCACAAGCGGTACCTGCACGTCGTGACCTGGCACCAGCATCAGAAGATCAACCGGGCGAGCAAGAGCCGCCTCCCGAGCTGCCCGGTTCACGACGCTTCGGTCGCGTCGGCTCCTGCCGTGGGCGCCGGTGTCACGGAGTACTCGCTGCCGCCTCACGCAGTCCTCACTGAGGGCTCCGGCGAGGTCCGGGAGTCCGCACTGAATCCGGGGCTTGAGAGCGAAGTCGCAGGTCAGGATCGCTTCACGGGGTCCTCCGTGAAGGATCACGAAGCGGTCAGTGAGGCAGCAGTGACATCTCACGGTACGGATCTAGGACCTAGGACCATGGATCTAGGAAGTTCCCCTTCGGGGGGGCGCGAGCGCCCCCGCGCCTGACACCGTCTCGGCTCAGCAGCTGATGGCCGAGTACATCGCTGCCTGCGCTCACCGCCCGCCCAAGGGCGTCCTGGGCCATCTCGGCCGGGAGATGCACAAGCTCCTCGGCGAGGGCATCGCCCCCGCCCACATCCGGGCCGGGCTCGATCGCCACCGGGCCAAGGGCCTGTCCCCGAGCCTCCTGCCGAGCCTCGTCCACGAGGTCATGAACGCGACCCCTGCGCACACCGCCCACAGGGCGTGGACGAACCCTGCGAACACCGCAGCCGCCTACGGAGGTGACCTCTGACCGCCACCCTCACCCGCGAGCCCCGCCAGGTCGGTGTGATAGCCGACCGGCTCAACGGCATCCTGGCCGGCCGCGGCATCGACCCCCGCACCGTCGCCGCGGAGCCGTCCGCCGAGCCCATCACGGCACTGGAGCTCGCCGACGCTCGCATCCCCGCCCGCTACCGCCGCGCCCTGGCCGACCACCCCCAGATCACCGCTTGGGCCGACCAGATCGCCGACGCCGGACGCCCCGGACCGGGCGGCCCCGGCATCTCCGAGGGCCCGTCGCTGCTGATCGCCGGCCCCACCGGCACCGGCAAGACCCACCAGGCATACGGTGCCGTCCGCGCCCTGCTCACCCGGGGCGTCCGCCTGCGCTGGGAGGCCACCACCAGCGCCGACCTCCACGCGCGGCTCCGCCCCCGCGCCGGCCACGACGGCGAACGGGAACTGCAGACGCTGGCCCGCTGCCCACTGCTGCTCCTGGACGACCTCGGCGCGGCCAAGACCAGCGAGTGGACCGAGGAGCTCACCTACCGGCTCATCAACCACCGGTACGAGCACATGCTCCCGACCCTCATCACCACCAACCTCCCCACCGCCGAGCTGCGCACCGCGCTCGGCGACCGCGTCGCCTCCCGCCTCGCCGAGATGACCGAGCGGGTCATCCTCCCCGGCTCCGACCGACGCCGCACCGCGCCCACTATCTGAACGGCCCGCGGTCCCTCCCGTCCCACCACCTCACCCCCGGGCTTCCGCCTGCCCTCGAACGCCCGGGGCCCTTGGAGAGCCTCTGCATGACCCCTGGCCCCACCACGCTCATCAGCGCCAACGCCATCGGCATGCCCGCCTTGCCGCACTGGTTCCCTGCGCCTGCTGCCATCGCGGCTCTGCTCGTCGTCGTACTGTCCGCCGCATGGTCCCTGCGGAAGTACCGACGGAAGCCGAGCGCTGGACGGCGCCGTAGCACCGCCGCGATCCCGGTCGCCGCCGTCGCCGCGATCGGCTGTACCGCCTACAGTGCGGACACCAGCTGGCGATTCGCCGCCGACTACCTCGACATGGGCAGCGCCGTCGAGCGCGCCGCGATGTTCGCCGCCGCCGAACTGGCGCTGTTCGCCACCGCGCTGATGGCGCGGGCGAACCTCAACGGCCCCAAGCAGGCGCCTGGGGTGCCCGGCACTCTCACCTGGGTGATCACCTGCGTGCAGATCGTGCCCGCCTACGCCGAGTCCGGGCTGGTCGGCGGAACTGTGCGGGCCTTCGTCGGCCCGGTCCTGGCGGCAGTGCTCTGGCACCTGGCCATGGGCATCGAACTGCGCCACCGCAGCCCGCACGCCGACTCCCGCAGCCTGACCGCCCTCCTCACCCGACAGGCACGCGAACGGCTGCTGGCTCGTCTGGGGATTGCCGACCGGGACGCGGATGCCGCCCGGATCATCCGCGACCGCGCCCTTGACCGGGCCGTCACGCTGATCCTCCGGGCAGAGTGCATGGCATCCGAGAAACGCACCAAGTGGCGAGGCCGGCGCCTCACCCGCCGCCTGCACCAGGCCCTGGAGCAGGCTGACGTCGACCGCGACGAGCGCCAGGACGAGCTGTTGCTGCGCAAGCTCGCCACCCGCCAACAGGCCCTCGCCCTGGCCACCGTCCCGCTGCCCGCCCGCTGGCCCGACACCGCTGCACGCACGAGGGGTGGCTCCGCGACGGCCCGCCCGCGGGCTACGGCAAGAGAGCGGGCAGAATTTTCGGGCGCCTCGCCCTCCAAGGTCGCGGGCGATGACGCCGCCGACCGGGCAGCCCGCCCCCTGCCCGAAACCCGCCCGCAACAGCCCGTCCGCACCACCGTCGGCCCGGAACCAAATCCGGGCGAGGAACCGCCGGGCAACGACCCGCGACCCGCCTCGCGGGCGGAGTCGAAGCGCCCGAGCTCCAAACCGCGCGCGACACGGGACCTCCTCAACAAATACGCCCGTGACCTCTTCCGCGAGCACGGACGTCACTCCCGCGACCTGTTGGAGGAGGCCGTACGCAGGGACGGCTACAGCGTGGCCAGCGACACCGCCGGCGAGGTGGTCCGCACCGTCAAGGCTGAGCTGCCTACGGCGCCCGTCGGCCACCCGCACTGAGACCACCCCCAACGCCCAAGGAAAACCACTCGATGTACGAATCGCACCACGAACTCCCCACCTCCCAGGAGGAGATGATCGCCGACCTCGACAGCGCAGCAAGCAATGGCGATGGACCGTCCATAGGCCGGTCCATCGCGGACTCCTCCGCCCCGGGGGTGGCGGAGGAGCAGCTCCGGCACGAGGGCGTGCCGGAGCAGGAGCGGGTGGGCGCGGGCGAGCAGCCGGCCGATCCCTCCGTCGGGGCCACGCAGCGTGCGCCGTACCGCCGTGCGAACCTCGATGCGCAGCGCTCCGAGCACGTCACCGCGCGCTTCGCACCGCACGAGAAGCACGACATCCAGTCGTCGGCGAAGACCGCTCACGTGACCATGGCCCGCTACATCGCCGACGCCACCATGGCCCGCGTCCGCGGTGAGATCACCGTCGCGGCCGAGCGCACGGTCTACGACGATGCGATCGACGAGCTCGCCGCGATGAGGGCTCAAATCGCCCGGATCGGCAACAACGTCAACCAGATCGCCCACCGCCTCAACGCGGACGGCGATCCACAACCTGTGGACGCCGCGATCCTTCACCGGGCGGACCGCCTGCTCGCCGACGCCCACGACACGGTCCGGGCGATCGACGACGCCGCCATCCGGGCAGCCGAGCAGAAGTGGGCAGTCTGAGGTGATCGCGAACATCGTCAAGCCGGGCAACAAAACCTACGGCGTGCTGGCCTACCTCTTCGACAAAGGCCGCGCCAACGAACACACCGACCAGCACATCGTCGCCTCCTGGGACAACTTCATCCCCGACCCCGGCCCCTGGGACAGCCCTGGCCACAAGCAACGGCTCGGCCAGCTCACTCAGGCCCTGGATCTGCGGGTCAAGCAAGCCGGCGACAAGGCACCTGAGGGTCACGTGTGGCACTGCTCGGTGCGCGCCGCACCCGAGGACCGCATCCTCACCGACGCCGAGTGGGCCACCATCGCCCGGCGCATGGTGCACGCGACCGGCATCGCACCTGACGGCGATCCGGACGGCTGCCGCTGGGTTGCCGTGCGCCACGCGGAGGACCACATCCACATCGTCGCCACCAAGGTGCGCGGTGATCTGCGCCGGCCGCGGAACTGGAACGACTACCGCCGCGCCATGAACGAACTCAAAGCCGTCGAGGAGGACTTCGGCCTCACCCGGGTTGCACGTGGTCCCGAAGCTGCTGCCAGCACCTCGGCGGTGAAACGGTCCACCCGGGCCGAGGAGGAGAAGGCCAAGCGACGAGGCCACGACAAGACCGCGCGTGAGCGGCTGCGGCACGTCGTACGTACCGCGCTGTCCCACGCGAAGGATCTGGAGGAGTTCTTCAACCTGCTCACCGATGCCGGCCTGCAGGTCGAGACCCGCACACTGCCATCCGGCGACCTCGGCGGCTACAAGGTCGCCCTGTCCGACGACGGCACGTCCATCTGGTTCTCCGGCTCCAGCCTCGCCACCGACCTGTCCCTCCCTCAGATCCGACAGCGCCTGGCTGCCACCGAGGCACAGCCCACCGCAGCCTCATCAGCTCGCCAGCACCGCCCCAGCCCGTGGCACGTGGCCACCGCTGCCGCCGAACGCATCCCCCACCACCTAGATCACACCGAAGACGGCGCCGTCCAGGCCCACCTCACCGTCTTCGGCGAAGTCCTATACGCGCTACCCGCCCATGCTCCTGTCCGACTCCAGGCCGAACTCCACCGCGCGGCTGCCGCCTTCGAACACGCCGCCCACACCCGCGCCCGCGCCGACCACCAACACGCCCGCGCACTGCGGGGCGCGCTGAAGGCCATGCGCTACCAGCCCGCGGACCACACCGGGCTGGCCATGCTCTTGGACGCCGCCATCCTCGTCGTCCTCGCAGTCCAGCGCCACAGCGCACTGCACCACCACGACCAGCAGGTGGCCGCCGCCCACCAGACTCTCACCCACCTGCAAACCGCCTACGCCCAGATAGCCCCCGCCAGCCTCGCCGCACTCGCCAGGCACCATCCCTCCGACAACACGGTGAATCGGTACGTCCGCGCCCTGCACGAGGTCCTCCCCCGCCAGGCCGAACAGATCCTCACCGAAAACGCCTGGCCCGCCCTCACCACCACCCTCGCCGCCGCCGAAGCTGCTGGCCACAACCCGGCCACCGTCCTCCAGCAGGCAGCCCAGCACCGCCCCTTGGACGACGCGAAGTCAGCATCCGAGGTCCTCGTCTGGCGCATCCAGCGCCTCGGCGACCGGCATGCACCCGGCCCCGGCGCACGAACCGCGCAGGCCCGCCGCCTTCCCGCTCAGACCGGCCCGCAGACCGATCCCGGGCTCCCGGGCGCGTACACGCCGTCTACATCCCACGCCGGACGGTACCGCTGAGCCGGAGCCCCTGGCGCGGGCCACGAGGAACGACACCACGCGCAGCCACGGACCGGTGCGAAGCCGACGGATCGTAGCTGTACATCCCCGGTTATCGAAACCGGGGATTCTCCGGACCCTATGTCTTGCCCGACCGCCCCACCCGTCAACAAGGAGCACCCGCATTCCCCTCACCGAACCCCGCCGACACGTCGTCGCCCAGCTGAGCGGCGCGTACTTCAAGCACCACGCCGGCACCAAGACCTGGTTCCACCACGATGGAGGCCCCTTCACCAAGGCGGAACAGGCCGCCGCTCTCGCACCCACCATCGACGAGGTGAAAGAGGCGAAGAAGCAAATAGATCGGTACCACCAGTACCTGCAGACCTGGCTCGAAGCTCCCGAGGAACTGGACCGCTTCCTCGCCTCCTTCCTGGACCAGCTCTGCGAGAAGTCCTTCGGCAACGCCATCGGCATCATGAACAAGAACGAGCGGCTGAAGCTCCAGCGGCTGGTCAACGCGGCGACTGAACCCGTCCGTCCGTTCACCCCGTACACCTTCTGACAGACGACGGCACCGACCGCACCCCAGATGAGGAAGGGGCCGGTGACCGGGAAAACATCCCGGTCACCGGCCCCCTTCGCGTCCCCTGCAGTCACCGTGTGCGCTGTACTTTGTCAACGGCCTTCGCCAAGTGCGCGTCGACAACGCCCGGCGAGCCGGAAACGACCACCAGCATGTTGGCGATACGGATCGCCGTCTGCTGGACAACGCTGCGCTGCCGGCCGACGGAATAGGTGAGCAGCTGGCTCCACTGCTCAACCTGGTACGTGGGGCAGGAGATCATCGCGTCGAAGATCCGGCTCACGCCCCTGGAGAGCTTCGCGGCGGAGTCGCTGTACAGCTCCTCAGTCACCTCCGAGTCACTGCCGCCCGTATAGGTGAAGGACGCCTTCGCCCTGCGAGGGAAGTCGAGGCTGTCGCCGACAGCCGCGTCACCGCCGAGCTTCTCCAACGCCGGGCAACCGGAAACGACGACATCGTCCTGCGGCCTGGGCTGCTGCGGCTTGCGGGTGTAACCCTCGCCAAGATCGCTCTCATCCAAGAGGCGCTTGCTCAGCGCCGCCGAGGACAACAGCTCGGGCCCCGGGGAGTGCTTGCCCTCCTGCTGCATCGGCGCGGAGTCGGAGGAGACGGGATCGTCGGCGGGCGTGCTGCCTGTGGTGCAGCCCGCCAGGGCCAGAACGGCGAGGGCGCTCAGGCTGCGAACAGTCGTGGTGTGAAGGCGCATGCGGAACCCCAAAATTGCTACGGAACGAACGGTCTGACCAGCCGGGTCTCCGGCACCGGCGAAATGCAGGGGCAGGGAATGGGGTTTCGGGGGTCAGTGGCCGAGGTGGCGCAACCCGTCCTCAAAGGTGGGGTGCCAGTGATCGACCGGACCGGAGTTGCGGTTGTACCAGGCCGCGTCCAGACGAGGCTCCAGCACCATGTGGCCGGCCCGGCAGCGCAGCCACACCGAGTCGTCGCGAAGGCAGAAGACGATCCAGTCCCGGTAGGCGCCGCACGTCGGGCACGCGCGGATCTCGCCGCCGATGACGAGCGGCGGCATCCACCGCATCATCGCTCCCTCGACGTCCTGTCGGGACGGCGCCCGCAGATCGGCTGGTGGGAAATCCGGCATCGTGGTCGCCGAGGCCGATCCGGGCGACATCGGCGCCTCAGCACGGACGATGTCGAATGGCAGAAGCTCGTGTGCATGCATCCGCAGCAGCGCGAACGCCTCACGTTGAGCCTCACGGAACTCGCGGTCTGCGCGAGCACGTCGTCGGAACATACGGTCTCCATCTCTGTCATCTGACGGACACAGGGGAACGTGCACTCAGGGGAATTGGCGCCGAACAGCACAACAAGCACTGCAGGGCACAGATCTTCAGCTGCGGCGGACGACGTTGAGCAGGCCCTCCGCGCTCTTGGGCACGGTGCGGCGGGGCACCGGGACCGGTGAGGCGAGCGAGGAGGCGAATGCCGCGACCAGGTCATGCGGGACACTCGCGCTGAAGCTGGCACACCACAGATATGGGGCGCCGAGAACGGGTTCCGCCCACGCCTGCCACCCCATCAAGTCAGGGTGCGGATCCACGTCCTGGACAAGCGGCGGCTGCAGTCCCAGGGAGACGGTGGCGGAGAACCCGGGGTCCATGGCGGTGGTGAGGGGACAGTCCACGTCACGGATCCAGCCTTGGGCACCGAGTGCGTTGAGGACCGTCTCGGGCCCTTCGAAGCCAGCGTCCGGCACCTCACGGGCGTCGAGCGCGACAATGAGATCGGCGAGCGCCTCGTACGGGACGCCGGAGGTGAAGTACGCGTTCCACTCCGTCATCGCGGAGGCAGCATGCGGGCGGGCGCTCAGCTGCCAAGCAACGGGCAGTCCGCCCAGCTCGAACGGGTAGGCCGCGAGAATCCACTCGGCGCCGCTCAGCCCGTCCGGGTTCACACACAGCAGCGTGTGACGGGAGGTGGGCCACATACGCCAGCCGAGGCCGGTCAGGGTGTCGCCGATCCGCTCGGCAAGCGCTCCGTCGTCACCGGCAAGGTGGCACGGAGTGACCCAGTACATCGGGTCTGGCATATCGGAACGAGAAGGGTCACTGGGGTGGTGCGGGTGCAGGGGCGCCTCCGTAGGCTCGGACGTCAGTTCTTCCGGCAGGCGTTGTACGTTGACATGCCGTGCCGTGCCGCACCAGTCCTTTCGGGATCTTTCCTGTCTGCCCCCGGCGAACTGGGGTCCGTTGTCAGCTGTGGGATCTCAAATTCCGTGTCGGAATCTCACGGTCGGTGTCGGATGGAAGTCGGATCCGACACCATGCTGAGATTCGCAGGTCGCAGTAGGCAAGAGAGAGCGCGGTCAGTGGGTTGCTGCTTTTCTACGCTGGTGCCCACGTTCACTCGTTGGGGGACCCCGTTGCCAGCGGGATGTCGCACTGCAGGCAGCCGTTCGCGTGGTCGTCCCGGCAGACGTAGCCGATGGCACCATCCACGCACCATTCGGCGGCCTCCTCGGACAGCAGGTCGGGCCCGGCATGGAGCAGCCGACGAAGTTCCGTGGTGTCCGCAATGTCGGCCGGGCGGTTGGTGAACCACTCGTCGAACCAAGGCTTGTCTCGGTGCACGTGCCAGTGCGCATTCTCCCGGTCGTCGACAGCCGTAGTGAACCGATCGACGATGCGCCCCCAACTCGGTGTTCCGAACCAGCCGTTGTCGGACGCGCAGAAGAATTCGATCAGGGTTCGCAGGCCGAACTTCTTCTCGCGAAGGCAGTACGCTCGCCCCCAAGCGATCGCGTCCTGTGCCATCTCCGCGAGTTCTTCGCGCGGATCAGCCTCGTGCGCTGGGTCGTCAGGGTTGTGGCAGGCCAGCCCGAGCTCGAGAACAGACTGCCCGGTCGGTAGAATCCGGGACGGGTTGACGATCGCGAGACCGAGACCGATCCAGTCGACATGGTCGAACGACAGCATCGAGCGCACGAGTCGGGTGGTTGCCGTGTTGATCCGCATCATTGTGCCGTCGTGGAGCGGACTCTTCCCGGCATGCCAGTTCTCGACGGGTGTGTTGCGCCACACCGCGAGCGTGATGCGGGTAGCAGCGAACCACAGCAGGGCGTCGTCGTCGAGGTGCCCGAACCGCTTGGCGCACTCCTGGGCGCCGTAGGTGATCAACTCTTCCGGTTTCGGCCACCTGTGGCTGTCGGGCCCTTCAGGCGCGTACTCGTAGTCGTCGGCGTACTCGTCGAGGATCGCGCTCAACTCGGCAGCGCTGTAAGCCTCGCTGTACTCGGAGCTGTCCGGCTCCTCGACGGTGTACATGTCGTGGTCCCAGGAGACGTACACGTCGCGCCAGAGCACCACGTCATCGCACTCGCCGGCGTTGTCCGTCACAACCGGCCTGATGGTGATCGGGGCAGTACGCCCGTCGGTTCGCTCACCGTCCTTCTCGGCGGCCCATACGGTGATGACCCCGAGCGGCTTCGGAAGGAGAGGACCGACCTCGGTGATGCTGAACGGCTCGTCGTCGTCATCGGTGTCGAACCGGCTGTTGACGAACGCGACCGCCTCGGAAGGCGTGCTGACGATGGACTGGCTACCACTCTCGTTGTCAACCACTCGCCACAACGGGCTGTTCTTCACGATGCTCTCCGATCGCGGTGAGCGCACCCGAGGCGGGTGCGATGCGCCGGGTCGCTCGGCACTGACTCCAATTATGGGCTGATCAACCCATCCGTAGTCCCGAAGGCGCTTGTCGGCGACAACGTTCGGTACGTTCGCGTGCAACCTGCTTTTCGCGACCGCGGCGACACAGCAGAGTCCCACAGCGGAGGAGGCGAAGATGGCGCTGAACAAGAAGGGTTCCCGGCGCATAACCGTTGACGGGATCGAGTACCGCTGGCGGATCCGCAGGAAGCCCTCCTACATGCACCTCTGCTGGACACCGCTGACCTATGCGGTTGAAGCGGCCAGCGGCAGCCAGCCGGGCACGACCTTGATCGTCACCAGCGGTCAGGCCCATCCCAGCAACTGGCTGGGCGTCGAGACGGAGCCCATTCGTCCGGCTCACGTTGCTGCCAGCATTCGAGAGGCACGGGATCAAGGCTGGGATCCAACCCGGGTCGGTTCTCCTTTCCAGCTCGACCGATCCGCAGGATTCATCGCCCAGTCATGAGACAGAGCGGAGTAGGGCGGCGCATCTGGCCCGGCATCATGGCCTGGTGACCACATGGATGCGCTGCTACTGGGACGAGGAAGACACCTGGTTTTACTTCGAGGTCGACGCCGAGGGCTGGGTGATCCGGCAGGTCGAACTCGAAGGGCCAGAGCTGATCCCGATCGCAGCTGCTTCCCTCGCCGAGTGGCAGCGGGCCCGCGACGCAGGCCGCCTCGGTGATTACGACAGCAGATTGGGGATCACCGCCGAGTTGCCCGTCTCGGAATGGAAAGGCCACGACTCCGAACAACTCACCTTCGAGGAGTTCGAGGACGTCTGGGGCCCTGCTCGTCAGCAGATCGCATCCCGGCCCAGCTGACCTCTCGGCGCCGCACTGGCTTCTTGGCATCATCGCGACATGACCCCGACCCTTCCCCGCACCGTCCGAGCCGTCGACACCGCTGAGCTCCTGGACCTGGCCCAGGAGGCCGCCATGCATGGCTTCAGCCAGCGGCTCCCGGTCACTTGGCTACGAGAGCACCTCGCCGCAGAAGCGACGCACTACCTGTTCCCGACACTCGTGCAGCGGCTCACGCACCGTCCCGAGGTGCCGCTGCAGTGGAGGTGCCAGCAACTGCTGACCGTCAGCACCGGCGAGCAGATCTGGGGTCTCCTCGACGTACTTCCCGACACCTTCGACAAGATTCCGGAGACCTTGGACACGGCATCCAAGAAGGACATCGTCAACCGCATCGAGCAAGCAGTGAAGGTGCGGAAGTGGATGGAACGGACGGCCGCCGATGCAGGCTCATGAGGTCCGGCGCAGCCGACTGGGCAGTCTGAGGAAATGACATCGATCTGAGACAGCCGCCTGCCGACACGTCGTGAGACTGGAGGGGAACGTCCAGGTCATAGCGTCGGCGCCTGACATCGAAAGTGAGAACCTACATCAGCGAAGTTAGTCGTTGTGTCAGTCAACCCAGTCGTAGTTCAGCGGGACGTCAGCCGCACCTGCGATCGCTGTCCAGGCTTGTCAAGTGATCTTGCTGAGGGCGGCCGTGCAAGCCTGCTAGGCATGTGATGCATGCCTAGCAGGAGAGACGTACCGTCGGACTATGGGAGAGCCAGACAGGCAGCGACCGTCGAGCCGACGGCAACACACTGTGCCCCGGTTCTATTTGAAGCGGTTCGCCGACGTGGATGAGCGGATCATGCGTGTCCCCATCGACATCGAGCAAACTCCCCGCCCATGCGGCATCAAGGACGTTGCCGTACGCAACGACTTCTACTCGTTCCCCGACGACTCCGGACAGCTGGATGACTCTGTCGAGGTCGCACTCTCCAAGATGGAGGGGGAAGCCGCCCACGTGCTCCGAATGGTGGTCGATGACCACTGCTGGCCGCTGCCCGCAGCCGAACGAAAGACGATGACGATCTGGGTCGCTGCACAGTTCTTGCGGGTCCCGGCCAGGAGGCAGGCCGCCAACGAGGTGTTCGACCACCTGACGAAGACCACGTTGGCGATCGAGGGAAAGAAGGGGCTACGCGAACGGCTCGAAGCGGAGTCTGACGGACCGGTCTCTGACGAAGAGGTCGAACGGAAGTGGGCTGAGAAGACCGACTTCTCCAGCTACGCCGTGAAGCCCCCGGTCGTGCACCACCTGGCGAGCATGGCCAGGGGCATCCCGGCGGCAGCTGAAGTCCTTATGCAGCGCGGTTGGGTGCTGTACCGCTTCAAGCGCAAAAAGTTGATCACATCCGACCACCCCGTGACTCTCATACGTGACCCTCGGACACCGCGCTGGATGGGCGTGGGCCTGGCAACAGCCGCTGGTGTCGCGATTCCCCTCGACAGGCAGGTGGTGCTGCTGATGTCGGCTCCCGGAGCTTCGGATCGCACGGGGTCGCCGACTGCGGCACTAGCCCAGGACTTCAATCAGCGATTCGCGTTCGGCGCGCGATCCGCGGTCTTCCACCATCCGGACGACACGCCTCTGGTCGGGGTGGAGTTGCCCCCCAGACGGACAAGCGAGATGCGAGTTAGTCAAGATCCGGAGGACTTCATTCGGCCCGAACCCCTTCATGACGCGTGAGCTGGCGGCCCGGACGGGTGAGGCGACTGCGTTAACTGACACAGCGACTAACTTCGCTGGCAACGGACAACTGGTCCAGGACTGAATGCGTGGCCCTGCCCTGGTCAGGCTGGGCCGGGCACTGCGGCAGCGGCGGTGGGGCCAGACCGTCGCAGGGCTCCGAAAATCAAAGTGATCACTTCCTTGTCCCCCCTACTCTGCCGGACACCGACAGCCCCTGCTTACGAGGACGCCCCGATGACGAGCAACCCCACCGTGCGCCCTGAGATCATCGACTTCTACACCCGGTCCGACGAAGCCGCACGACTGCAGACCACCGCCGCAGGCACCCTGGAGTTCGTGCGCACCCGCGAATTACTGCGCCGTCACCTCCCGCCGGCACCGGCCCGCGTGCTCGATGTCGGCGGTGGTCCCGGAACGCACGCCCGGTGGTTGGCCGGCGACGGCTACACGGTGCATGTCGTGGACCCCGTCCCCAAGCACGTCACCCAGGCAGCCTCCATCGACGGCGTGACGGCCGAGGTGGGCGACGCCCGCCGCCTCACCGCCGCGGACCGGACGTACGACGTCGTTCTGCTTCTCGGCCCGCTCTACCACCTCCACGACAAGACCGACCGGATCTCCGCGCTGACGGAGGCGGCCCGCGTGGCCCGGCCTGGCGGACTCATCGCCGCAGCGGCGATCTCCCGCTATTCACCCCTCCTCGACTACATCGCGACCACCGGTATCACCGAGTCCGCGATCCAGGACGGGGTCCGTGCCACCCTGGCCGAGGGCCGCTACGCCGGACAGCGTGGCTTCACTGTCGCCTACTTCCAGACCTCCTCCGAGCTGCGCGCGGAGGTCGCGGAGGCCGGTCTTACCGATCCCATCCTCTACGGAATCGAAGGACCCGGCTGGGTGGCGGTCAAGGCCATCGAGAAGTACACCAGCGCCAACCTCATGGGCACGGACATATACGAAGCGGCCCTCGCCGCGGCGCGCATCGCGGAACCGCACGCGGCCCTCACCGACGCCTCCGCCCACTTTCTCGCCATCACCGGGCCCTGACCGGTCCGGGGTGTCGCCTCATGACGCCGCTGAATCATGGGTGGGTCCGGGTTCCTGGGCACCGAGTTAGTCCGGCAAGCCGTATCGGCGGGGCGCCCGACGGCCGCGACCTATACGACCATCCCCGGCAGTGCTCCGGATCGCAGTACGCAGCCGCAGCCGAGCCAGCGACGAGCCCCTCCAACTAGGCAATTCGCCACCACCTGCAGAAGGCTGGCTCCGAAGGCGGTAAGCTGAGAGTGGCCGTACGGGAGTGTTCTTGGTCACACTTGAATCGCATCCGTGCGGCCTTTTGCATGCCCTGCCCCCTGTCGATCTTGAGGCGAAAAGCCAGGCAAGCGTAGGGACGCCGGGCCCATAGAATGGCCGTCGTGACCGACAACACTCAGCGCCCCAACAGCGGGCCGAACAGCGCCCCCGAACTGCCGACCCAGTACACGCCGGCCGAGGTAGAGGGGACGCTGTACGAGCGCTGGGTAGAGCGCGGTTACTTCGAGGCTGACGCGAAGAGCGACAAGCCCGCCTACACGATCGTCATCCCGCCGCCGAACGTCACCGGTTCCCTCCACCTCGGCCACGCCTTCGAGCACACGCTGATCGACGCCCTCACCCGCCGCAAGCGCATGCAGGGCTACGAGACGCTGTGGCAGCCCGGCATGGACCACGCCGGAATCGCGACGCAGAACGTCGTCGAGCGGGAGCTCGCCAAGGAAGGCAAGTCCCGCCACGACCTGGGACGTGAGGCGTTCGTCGAGCGGGTCTGGCAGTGGAAGGCGGAGTCCGGCGGGCAGATCGCCGGGCAGATGCGGCGCCTGGGTAACGGCGTCGCGTGGAGCCGTGACCGCTTCACCATGGACGAGGGCCTGTCCCGTGCCGTCCAGACCGTCTTCAAGAGGATGTTCGACGACGGCCTGATCTACCGCGCCGAGCGCATCATCAACTGGTGCCCGCGTTGCCTGACGGCGATCTCGGACATCGAGGTCGACTACCAGGACGACGACGGCGAGCTTGTCTCCATCAAGTACGGCGAGGGGGACGACACGGTCGTCGTCGCCACCACGCGTGCGGAGACCATGCTCGGTGACACCGCCGTCGCCGTTCACCCCGACGACGAGCGCTACAAGCACCTCGGCGGTAGGCGCATCGCGCTGCCGCTGACGGGCCGCACCATCCCCGTCGTCGCCGACACGCACGTCGACCCGGAGTTCGGTACCGGTGCCGTCAAGGTCACGCCCGCCCATGACCCCAACGACTTCGCCATCGGCCAGAGGCACGGCCTGGAGTCGTTGACCGTCATGGACGAGCGCGGCGTCATCACCGTCCACGGCCCCTTCGAGGGACTTGACCGCTTCGAGGCACGTTCCGCGATCGTCGCCGCGCTGCGCGCCGACGGCCGGATCGTCGCCGAGAAGCGGCCGTACGTCCACTCGGTGGGCCACTGCTCGCGCTGCAAGACAACGCTTGAGCCGCGACTGTCTCTGCAGTGGTGGGTGAAGGTCGAGACGCTCGCCAAGGCCGCCGGTGACGCGGTCCGCGACGGCCGGGTGGACATCCACCCCGCCGACCTGTCGCAGCGGTACTTCGACTGGGTCGACAACCTCAACGACTGGTGCATCTCACGGCAGTTGTGGTGGGGCCACCGGATCCCGGTCTGGCACGGCCCGAACGGCGAGACGGTGTGTGTCGGCCCCGACGAGCAGCCGCCGAGCGGCGAGGGCTGGGAGCAGGACACCGACGTCCTCGACACCTGGTTCTCGTCCGGTCTGTGGCCCTTCTCCACGCTGGGCTGGCCCGAGAAGACCGCGGACCTGGCCAAGTTCTATCCGAACTCGGCCATGGTCACCGGCTACGACCTGATGTTCTTCTGGGTCGCCCGGATGATGATGTTCGGCCTGTACGCGATGGACGGCGAGATTCCCTTCCACACCATCGCCTTCCACGGCATGGTCCGTGACGAGCACGGCAAGAAGATGTCGAAGTCGTTCGGCAACACGGTCAATCCGCTGGACTGGATGGACAAGTACGGCTCCGACGCCCTGCGGTTCACGCTCGCGCGGGGCGCCAACCCCGGTACCGACGTGCCGATCGGCGAGGACTGGGTCCAGGCGTCCCGGAACTTCGCCAACAAGATCTGGAACGCGACCCGGTTCGCGCTGATGAACGGCGCCACGGTCGAGGGCGAGCTGCCTCCGGCCGAGCAGCTCTCGGCGACGGACCGCTGGATCCTGTCCCGGCTGAACACCGTCGTGGCCGAGGCGGACGCGTACTACGACGACTACCAGTTCGCGAAGCTCGCTGATGCCCTGTACCACTTCGCGTGGGACGAGGTCTTCGACTGGTACGTCGAGCTGTCCAAGACGACGTTCATGGCCGGCGGCGACGCGGCCAAGGTCTCGGCACGCGTCCTGGGCGAGGTCCTGGACGTGACGCTGCGCTTGCTGCACCCGATCGTCCCGTTCGTGACGGAGACGCTGTGGACCACGCTCACCGGCCGTGAGTCCGTCGTGATCGCCGACTGGCCGACGGACAGCGGGTTCCGCGATGCCGCGGCCGAGGCGGAGATCGAGAGCCTCCAGCAGGTGATCACCGAGGTTCGGCGCTTCCGCTCCGACCAGGGGCTGCAGCCCGGTCAGAAGGTTCCAGCGCGTCTGGACCTGTCGGGTACGCAGCTCGCCGCCCACGAGGCCGCCATCCGTCAGCTGCTCCGGCTCCAGCCGGAGGGTGACGGCTTCAGTGCCACGGCGACCCTCCCGGTCGCCGGCGCCACAGTCGCGCTCGACCTTTCCGGCACGATCGACGTCGCGGCCGAGCGTAAGCGGCTGGCCAAGGATCTTGCCGCGGCCGAGAAGGAGAAGGCCCAGGCAGAGGCCAAGCTCGGCAACGAGGCGTTCTTGGCGAAGGCGCCGGACAACGTGGTCGAGAAGATCCGTACCCGTCTCGCGAAGGCCGAAGGCGACATCGTCCGGCTGCAGAACCAGATCAGCAACCTGCCGCCGGCGTAGTAGCCAGAGCAGTGAAGGAAGCCCCGGACGATCGTCCGGGGCTTCCTTCATACGTTGGGCACTGCTACGGAATTCCCAAGCCCTCGAAGGGGCTCGACAGCGAGAACTGCCGCTGGCAGGCGACCTTCAGGGCCTGTTCGAGGTCGAACTCGGCCATCCGGATCAGGTCGACGAGCCGGGAAGGCTTCGACGCGAGGACGAGGCGCGTGATGTCCTCAGCCGTGTCATCGCGGTTGAAGTGGTGCCGGAACAGGTCGAGGTTCTTCTCCACCACCAGCAGGGTCATGTCGAACTCGGAGATCTCGGCGTTGGAGACCCGTCGTGTGCGCGAGTGGACCCGGTATTCGTGCAGCGGGCCGGCGATGCACACGATGTGGTTGGCCTCTCCTCTGCGGAACCGCCCGGCCAGGAGGTTCACGGCGAACGCCCAGTCCCCCCACTTCCGTACGTCCGGGTCGTAGAGACCGCCGTGAACGGCGTCATCGCGGCGGTAGACGATCGACGTGGGCACGTGGTGCTTGCGCAGGACCAGTTCTTCGCGGCACGGGTAGGAGGAGATGGTGAGCCCGTCGAAGTCGCCGATCATCCGCGACATGGTGTGGACGAAGGCGACGTGCTGGTGCGTCTTGAGGAGCTTGACGGCTCGGTCCGGGTAGCTGCCGGCCTTCAGCAGCTCGGGTTCAGTGGCGAGCCGGTCGTCGGCGTCGAGCTGCATCACGTACGCGAAGGACGCGGCGTTGATGCCGGCGTTCCTGGCGGCATGGTGCCCGCTGTGCTCCTGGCGGACGATACGGACCCCGGCGCGCTCAGCGCACTGCGCGACGGCACGAAGCGTGGGCTGGTCGTCGGAGCCGTCATCAACGATCACGACTTCGTACGGGAACGTGTGGGGCTGCTGGATCAAAGACTCGACGGCCTCCAGGAGGTAGCCCCCGGAGTTGAAGCAGGGGATGACGAAGCTGATCCCCTCGGGCATGCACGACTTCACGGCATTCTCCCTGTCCACGATCAGGCTGTCCGGTTGGCGGCGATGACGGTGGCCCGGGTCGCCTCGAAGCAGTTGCGTCCGGTCCGGCTGTCCTGTTCGGCGTGCTCGGACCACAGCACCGTGAGATCCCAGCCGTCGTAGATCCGCTCGATGACCTGTCGGAAGGCGTCCGGTGAGTAGTCGGCCTCCCCTTCGATACGCAGCAGTCGGCCGTCCGCGGACCTGCGGGTGATCCCCGTGAAGACTTCGAGGTAGTGGTAGTTCGCCCCGCGCGCGTGAGCGATCGCGCTGGCGAGGAGGGACTCGACGTCGCGTCTCGCGAGGTAATGCAGGACGTCCTTGGCGACGACGACTCCGAAGTCCTCATCGAAGGCGAAGTGTTCGGCGAGGCATTCCCGTGCTTCGATCCGGTGGGCCCAATCACTTCCGTAGTCGATCCGCTGAAGAAGCGGGTTGCTGGGGATCTGATCGACGGCTACGACTCGGAATCCTGCGCGCGCTAAGGCGATGGTGTAGGTGCCAGCCCCGTACCCCAGATCCAGCGCGGTACGTGGGGTCCCGTCTCCGATGGATTCCAGGAGCGTGTTGAACCGCTCCGAGGTGGCGGCCTGGAGGTTCTCCGCGGTGTTCCGGCCGCGCAGGATCGCGTCCGCGTAGAAGGCATGCACGGATGCCCTCGAAACTGGCTGATTCATGGGTAACTCCTCTGTGACCTGGTTGGTTTGGAGCAGCCGGTGCCTAGAAGGGCACCGCGACCAGGCGCCCCGGGGTGAGCACCGACGAGGCGAGGGCCTCGGTGACCTGCATGGGCCGCAGATGGCTCGCGAGGGAACTGCGCTGCTCGGAGCCGCGCAGCCAGTGCTCCATCAGCTGGCGGTTGCTGTCACTGTGGAACAGCCCGTCGAACGACTCTTCCGACACGTACTGCTCCTCGGGGAGAAGCGCGGCGTTGGCGCGTGTGGTGACGCGGGCGAAGGCGTCGATCCCGTCCGCGCTGACGCCGCGCGGGATGTCGTAGCAGTGGACGTGAGTGGAGAACAGCGTCGACAGCTGGGCCTCCAGATCGACGCTCGACGTGCGGCCGTTGACGTTGTAGAGGCCGTCCGGGAGTTCGCCCCAGCTCCGGATGGAGGGGGTGGTCTGCTCGAAGGACAAGGTCCCGAGCGAGATGGTCCTCCCCGTCGCCGCATCCACGAGGCGGAACGCGGAGGTCACATCGGTCTCGCCGAAACGGAAGCCCTCATCCGAGTCCGAAGACCACCGCGCACCGCCGTCCTGGAACCCGCTGGCGATCGGCTGCGAGATGCGCTGGTATTGGTCGATCGGAAAGGCGCCGAAGGAGCTGACTTCCAGCTTGAGTTGGCGTTCGGGGAACACTTCCGCGTTGAGCGACAGGATCTGGGTCGCGAGATCCACGTAGTGGTACGCGCCGTGCATCATCATCCCGTAGCCGTACTTGTACGGGTGATCATCGCGGCTCTCGAACTCCCGCTGGAGGTTCCACACACCGCCGGCGGCCCGGAGATGGAAGGAAGTCAGGGGCGCTTCCCACCGCTCCATCCGCTCCCTGAGCGACGCAACGACCTTCTCGTTGTAGATCTGGTGGTACCGGCTCAGCGTCATCACCGAGTGCTCCGCGGGGGAGTCGGCAGCAACACCGATGAGCTCCTCCATGGTCTTCGTGATGTACGACGGCTTGAACCGGCCGTCGACAACCGGAGCCAGTACGGGCTTCTCGACCAGCGAACTGATGTGGTTCTCCACGCAGAACCGGAGGTATGCCTCGTGAGCCCGTACCTCCGTGGCGATGTACACCTTCGTCGGCACGCCGGGTACTCGCAGGCGTTGGACGGCGGCCGCAATGAGCTCTTGCGGTGTCTCCCGTACACGGTCGCCGGAATCCGGCAGGTAAACGACTCCGCGCGGCTTCACACTCGCCGCCTGTATGCGCCTGTCGATTTCCGTCCGCTGCGACTCCAAGTCGATGATGGAATAGGAGTCGATGTGGCCGGACTTGATGGCATCGCGAATGCACGGCAGGTACTTGTTGGCGACGATCTCATCGAAACCGACCACGATGAGATGATGCATGGGTATCACGGAAACACCTTCCTGCTGGTCGAATTAGATGGATGCTGTGGCCGCTTTTGGGCGCACACCAGTAGGGGCTGAATTGCGTGATGCGTAACTGGCCCGAGCTCAACGGCTGGGAATTCTCTGCCTGCCGCCCCGGCTCCTCCGGAGCTGTTCCTCAGGGGATGACGACTTGGGGTTCCTGTGGCTACACCGACTCGCGAGGCTGCGACGACTTCATGTCCGGATCGACGAGGTAGGGCGGCTTGGCCGCCACGATTCCGATGATCCCGTCCTGTGCCACTGCCCTCATGGACACAGGCAGCGTGCTCACAGCCTCAGCCCCGACAGGAACTTCGCGAGGGACGCCGTGACGTCCTGCACGAACGGTCCGACGCTGTGGGTGCCGGCGAGGTAGAGGCCGAAGACCGTACACACCACGGCGTGACCCGCTTTGAGCCCACCGCCACGGCATGAGAAGACGATCACGATGCCGAGGATTAGCAGGACAGCAACTTCGACAGCCATCGCGGAGCCCTCTTCGATCTCGTACGGATACTGGAGACCGAGGCGGGTATTCGACGACCGCGTCGGTGTGACCATGACAGCGGTCCGGACGCGCTCGGAGTATCACGAGCCGTTGCCGGAGCTGCTCATCATCGGCTCATGGTTTGTTGGTCTGACTTTTCAACGTCCGCTTACACACGCGCTCATGAGAGGCTGACCTAGGCTCCGGATCATGACCAGAGATGGGCAGGCGGTAGGCGCG
Source organism: Streptomyces sp. NRRL B-3229 (assembly GCF_000719505.1). NCBI lineage: Bacteria > Bacillati > Actinomycetota > Actinomycetes > Kitasatosporales > Streptomycetaceae > Streptomyces > Streptomyces sp. NRRL B-3229. The sequence goes on from NZ_JOGP01000020.1 coordinate 212,139, forward strand.
GTGGGGAAGAGTCGGCCGGGCTGGCGCCCGGACAGATTGAGGCAGCAACGCGAAGCCCACGGCCTGACGTTGGAGGGCGCGGGCGAGCAGCTGCGTGAGGTGGCGCGGGCCGCCGGTCTCGCGGTGCCAGCCGCCAACTTCCAGACGCTGTGGCAGCACGAGCAGGGTGAGATCTATCCCGGGCCGCACTACCGTCGCGCGTACTGCCTGTTGTATCGCGCGACCGAGCCCGAACTCGGCTTCCGCAATGCGCTGCCCGACGAGGTCAGAAAGCTAAAGTTCACCGCGCCGAACGAGCCGCACAACGGGGCCCACGTGCTGGCCGTGGAGCGCGCGTTGCTCCAGCTCTCGCCGGGTACGGAGGAAGCCGACGGGCGGGGCGTACAACAGCGAATCCTCGACGCCTGGAAACGCCGTCACACCGGCGGCGACCCGAACAAGCCGACACTGCTGATGGTCGGCGGCTACGCAGGCAGCGGGAAATCAGAGTTCGCCCGCTTCATATCCCAGCTCACTGGGTGGCCTGTCCTCGACAAGGATCCGATCACGCGTCCACTCGTCGAGCGCCTTCTCATAGAGATGGGCAGTGACCCCAACGACCGGCACACCGACCTCTACCGGGAGAAGGTTCGCCCGCTGGAGTATCAGTGCCTGCTGGAGACCGCGTACGCGAACGTCGACTGCGCAATCAGCACGGTCCTGAGTGCGCCGTTCATCACCGAGAGCACCGACCCTCGGTGGATGGGCCGCCTGATCAATCGCTGCGAGGCGCGCGGCGTCACCGTGGCCGTCGTCTGGATTCAGTGCGACCTGGACACGATGCACGAGTACATCACCTTCCGGTCCGCCGCCCGGGACAGCTGGAAACTCCAGAACTGGGACGCGTACGCCGCCGGAGTCGACCCCGAACTGCGACCCGTCGTACCGCACTTGGTCGTCGACAACCGGCTCGGCGCCGCGATATCGCTCACGGACCAGGTGCGCCAGGTCTTCGGCACGGTGTTCCAGTGAGGCAGGGCATCCTGCTGTACGGGCCGCCGGCGGCAGGCAAGGACACGATCACGGAGGCACTCGCCGAACTCGACGAGCGGTACGTGCCGTTCACTCGTCTGAAGATCGGGACCGGGAAGACCCAGGGCTACCGAATGGGTACACCGGAGCAGCTGGCCGACCTGGAAGCACGCGGCGACGTCATCTACCGCAACGACCGGTACGGCAACGTCTACGTCGTCGACCGCCCCGGTCTCGACAAGGCCATGGAGGGCGGCAGGACTCCCGTCGTTCACCTCGGCCAGATGGCGGGGATGGAGCAGGTGACCGCCCTTTTCCCGGCGCATTGGGTGCGCGTTCTGTTGTGGTGCTCCAAGGGGACCACCGCCCGACGCTCACCGCAGCGGGGGGACTCGGACACGGCGGCGCGGCTGGCCGCTTGGGATGCCACTCGGGCCGACCTTGCGGATCACCCGCGGGCTCAGTGGGAACTGCGCGTGGACACGGATGCGATGGCACCAGGTGAAGCCGCAGAGGGGATCGACGCCATAGTCCGCACCACGTCACCTCGCCCCTGACGGCCAAGACGTCAGCGACCCAGCCGGATGCCACCCGCTCAACTCGGGTTGTCCAGGTCCCTCTCGACGCGCAGGGCTTCCAAAGCCTCGGCGATATCCAACCGCTCGTCTCTGTTGCCGTCCCACCGGGCGAGGGTCACGGCAGCGGCACGTATGAGTTCGTCGGGCAACCCAACATCAGCGAGCAGTGCCGCCGCATCCTCAAGCTCCGGACCCCAACGCCACGCTCGGGCAGCGGTCTTGGAGATGTAGTCGGTCTCCACAAGGTAGCTGCGGGTGCGCTTGGCCGCGATCTCCAGTAGCTCGTCCGCGACACCGTACGAGTCCGCCGCCCCGTACGCGACGGCGGCCAGCACACGGGAGACCTTCTGGTAGCTGGAGTATGCGAGCTTGAGTGCGGAGGCTTTCCCAATGCTGTCGCCCAGGACGTGAGGCCGCACATCGGAGCCGGCGAAGAGTTCGGCGATCCGGTCGGCTTGCTTGCCTGGGCCGGACAGATAGAGCGTCGGGTACTTGCCGCCCACCGGAGGCGATCCGACCACGGCGGCGTCGACGAATGCCAACGGGGCCAGGCGGTCGGCGATGCGCTGCACGCGCGATGGCGAGACGGCGTTCGCTTCAACGTAGATCGTGCCCGCGCCGGCCATACACAGCTCGGCAACCTGGGCGGCGGTCTCCTCCGCTGCGGCGGGAGGGCACAGGGAGAGCAGCACGTCGGAGCGGGAAACGAGCTCAGGCAGTGCCTCGGCTTCGAGGCCCGCGTGCTCGGCCCGGCGGCGAGTTGTGTCGCTGCGTCCGTCGGGGCACCACAGCACGATGTGGCCGCGGGCGCGCAGCTGGGTGCCGAAGGCGGAGCCCATGCTGCCGGGGTGCAGCAGCCCGATGGTGTACGTCATGTCGTGGTCCTCGTGTGGCCGGCGGAGTGCAGAAGCAGCAGGTCGATGGCGGCGCGCGCATGCGGCACCGTGTGATCCGGCCCGGGATCGTTCGGCGGCCAGGAGCGGTCGTGGCCGATCCAGATAGTGCTCAGCCCCGCGGTGCGTCCGCCGCCGATGTCGTTGACGGGGTTGTCGCCGACCATCCAGCCACCGTCGCCCAGCTCGGTGCCGCAGCGGGCCGCAGCCAGGGCGAAGTGCCGGGTCTGCGGCTTGCGCGCATCGGCCTCCCCGGAGACGAAGACACCGTCCACACGCTCGGCGATACCGGCAGCCCGCAGCTTGGCGCGCTGGATGTCCACCGCGCCGTTGGTCGCCACCCCCACTCGCCAGCCGGCCGCACGCAGCTCGTCCAAGCCGTCGAGGACCTCGGTCGGGCACGAGACCAAGGCCGCGATGTCGGTGCAGTACGCGCGCCACAGCTCCGCAGTCGACGTGGGCAGCCGGTACCGAATGCGAATCGCGTCAAACGTGCGCGGATAGGCCCGCTCTGCCACCATGCTCAGGACGTACGTCTGCTCCTCGTCCGCCAGACGGTGCCGGGCGGTGAACTCGGCGGCCCAGTCCGCGAGCGTTCCCCGCCGGTCCACGAGGGTGTTGTCGAGGTCGAAGAGAACGAAGAGGCGCTGCACATCCCGCACCTTAATCTGCGACGGTCAGCGCTGGGATCCACCATTGCTTTCAGCCAGCCCATGGACCGGTGGCCTTTGGCCTCAGCCCGGGGGCCAGGGTGTCCGGAGGATCTCGCTCGCCCCCGCCCCGCCGCACACAGCCCCGATTCGCGACTCGAAGCTTCCCCGAGGGCCGGTGATCGACTTCGCGGATCATTCATGGGCGTTCTTCGTCCCAGCTGTGCAGCAAGGTGAACTGTGTGGATCATGACCACTGGCAGGCTGAGGAGACCCAGCCGTTCGCAACACTCGGGCTCACGACCGGGCGCAGCGACAGTACGGGCTGACCCCACCCGCCGCCGGCCGCGACCAACTGGGCAAATACGTAAAAGGCCAAAGGGTGCTGTTGACCGTGGACTATTACCATCTCTGGTAATGGACTGGCTGGAGCGCACCGCGAAACTGAGGCAGTGGACCAGAAGCGGGACCCGCGCCCCACACAAGCCGTTGCTGTTGCTGTACGCCCTTGGTCGGTTCCAGCAGGATGCCGCTGGCGAACTGCGGTACAGCGCGGTGGAGGACGATCTGCAGCGGCTGCTGACCGAGTACGGTCCGCCGAACAGGACGACTCCGGCCTACCCGTTCCACCACCTGGTGAGCGACGGCGTGTGGGAGGTGCGCACCGATCGCGGACCGGGCAGCCCCGGCAGCGGGGTGCGGGAGTTACGGGCCGCGGGGGCCGCGGGGCGGCTGGCGCCGGAACTGCGGGCAGCTCTGCGGCGCGAGCCGTCGCTGCTCGGCCGGATGGCACGAGTCCTGCTCGACCTGCACTTCCCGCCTTCGCTCCACGGCGACCTGTGCGAAGCCGTCGGCCTGAAGCTGAAGCCGGCGGAGGCTGGACAGTTCTCGGCCGCCGTGCGGAGGCGGCGGGATCCGCGGATGCGGGAACAGGTCCTGACGGCCTACGAGTATCAGTGCGCGTTCTGCGGCTACGACGGCAGGATCGGCGCGGTGCCGGTCGGGCTGGAGGCCGCGCACGTGCGCTGGTGGGCGTTCGACGGACCGGACGACGTCGACAACGGACTGTGCCTGTGCTCGCTGCACCACAAGCTCTTCGACATGGGTGTCCTCGGTGTCGGCGAGGGCCACCGCATCCTGGTCTCGCAGCGCTTCGTCGGCCACAGCCACGCCGCTCGCGAGCACGTCATAGCACTGGCGGGCCGCCCGCTCACGGGACCTCAACCGGGCGCCCACCCCGTCGCGACGATCCACCGTTCTTGGCACACCAGCCAGGTCTTCCACGGCAGTCCACGCCCCGCCCCAGCCGCCTGATCTCTGAGCGTCGATCACCGCCCCACTGGTAAGAAGTACGACACCGAGAGTATGGTCTCTTGTATGGCGACGAAGAAGGTAACCGTGACGATCCCCGAGGATCTCCTGGACGAGATCCGCGCGGACGCAGCAGAGCGGGGCCTGTCGGCATACGTCGCCGAGGCACTGCGCTTCAAGCGCGACCGGGACCGACTCCGGGAACTGGCCGACTGGCTGCAGGAAGAACACGGACCCGTTACTGACGACGAGAATGCGGTTGCGCTCGACGAGCTGGAGGAACTCGACGCCGAACACGAGCGGCGCCGCGCCTCCGGAAAGCACAACGCCGGAGAGGCTGCGTGAAGAAGCGCGCCGGTGAGCACCGACCACGGCCGCTCCGTGTCTTTGTATTGGACTGTGAAGCCCTGTCCCTCGCGGTACGCGGCGATCGGAAGATGATCGCCTGGCTCGACCTCGCGGCACGCGGGGAGGCCGAAGTGGTGACGTCGCCGATGACCCTGGTCGAGGCGTACGACGGCAGAACCACCGAACAACGCTGGGACTGGGTACTGTCCCGACTCCAGGTCGCCGACATCGGCAAGGACGAGGCCCGCCAGGCACGCCGACTCCTGGCGGACGCCAAGTTGCACGGCCACAAGTACGCGATCGACGCCGTGCTCGCCGTCATTGCGCGACAGCAAAAGGGACAGGTCACCGTCTTCACCTCGGACGTCGACGACCTGGAGAAGCTGGTCCCGAACACCATCGTCGTCAAGAAGGTGTGACTCGACCCGCGCCCCTCCAGCACCCGCTCCGTCGCAAGCCGGAACGGCCCTGTCCCACCTCGCCCCCCAGACGAACCGGTCATGTCCCCTGCGGTGGTGTAGCCGGGCCGAGTTGGTCTGTGTTCTGCGGGTAGATCTTGTCCATGCTGCCTTTGGGGAGGTAGCGGCGGGGGAATGCGATCCATTCGTCGTGCATTTCGACGAGCACGGCGGTGGTGAGTCGTTCGAGGGCGTCAGGGTTGGGGAAGATCTGGACGACGTCGGTGCGGCGCTTGATCTCGCGGTTGAGTCGTTCCAGCGGGTTGGTGGACTGGATCGGGCGGTTCACCGACAAGGCCGACCATGCCCGCTGAAACGAACGATCCGGGATCGTTTCAGTTCGAGTCCGACGTGGACACGAGCCACGCTTCCATCTCAGCCCGCTCACGCTGTGCGAGGCGCTGCGACCGCACGGTGGCGTCTGGCCTCAGCAGAGTCGGTTCGTAGACACCGTAGTCGGCGAGCAGATCGGACGAAATGGCATGGGCCATCGTGCACAGCTGCATGCTTCCATTGCACAGGGCTTCCAGATACCCGATGCGATGGCACGGGCTTCCCGTATCACTCGACACCGGCACCCCCGGCACGAAGCGGGCGGTTCCATTGAGCGGCGTGCGGTCCAGGAGCACCTGTGCAGGAGACGAAGTGCCAGCGAGCACATCGGCATCTCCATAGGCTCCGGCCCACTCCGCATAGGCGCACGCGAGATGAAGACCGTAGAGCACGCTGGCTTCCAGACGGGTGAGGTTCAGCACGGGGTCGGCTGCATCCTCTGCCGTGGGCGCAGGTTCCGAAGCCAGATCGACCTGCAGGTGAGCGCTGCCGTCGGAGTGCCAGACGGCGTGGACGCCAGGTCCGGAGATCCGCATGCGGCCCCGGCGGATCACCGGAGCGTGGCCCAGCAGGTCGCGGGACAAAGCGGCCGACGGTGCGCCCCCGGGACGCGCTAGTGCACCGAGGAACCCTCGCACATCCTGGAGGAAAGTGCGGTCGATGCGGCGCTCTGCTCGTCCCGTAGGAACCAGAGAAATGTCCAGTCTGATGCTGCCATCAGCGGGAGACGCCAACCACGCGCAGTCGTCCTCAAACTGCGCGGTGACCCGATGGGAGTGGTCTTCTGCCAGCTTGAAGCGGTCGCGATAGAGGGCCGCTATCTCTGATTCGTCCAGCCAGGCAGTGGTCCGGCCCAGCCGACGCGCGTACCCGTACCGCTGCTGCCCCTTACCTCCGGTGGGGCGAACGGCGTGCGGGGCGACCGGACTACGCGGAACCCCGATCAGGATGTAGCCGCACTCCGGAGTGGTGGGACTGTCAGCGATCATGCGTATGCGGAAGTCCGGGGGCAGGAAGGGGAAGACACGACTGCGTAGGCCCTGGACAAGCTGGTTGTGCAGTTTGTCGCTGATCGTGATGGGGTTCAGACGCTCCGCGTTGCCCTGGTCGTTCTCGGCGACGCCGACGACGATCAGGCCACCTCGCGCGTTGGCCATGGCTGACACGTCCTTGGCGAATTCGTCCAGTCCATCGGCGTCCTTGGTGTACGCGTTGTCCTGTTTGAAGTCCAAGTCCACGTCTTCGGCTGCACGCTGGTCGCAAAGCTCGACCAGATGGCTTCGATCCAGGCCGTCGAAGTCCGCGCCGAGCAACTGAGCAAGTCTGGGGATCCTCACCGTCACCTGCGCAGGTTACGCCCGAAAGGCGCAACAGGAACCTCAACTCTGCGATGTGCCGCCCGTTGCGACGTACCCTGCAGGGTGACGCCCTGTCGACGGTGTGTACGCTCTCCGAATCTACGAACGGTCGAGGCGCAGCTCAGGCGCAGCGGCTTGTCGGGGGAGGGACGTAGATGTCACTTTTCGATCCGCAGAGGCTGATCGCGGGCGCACGATTACGGCTGCCGGGACACACTGAGCCTGTCACCGTGATCCAGGTCCAACCAGGCGCCTACTGGGAGTTCCTCGTCAAAGGCGACGCCGGGGACTACCGGAGTGTCAGTCTGCCCGAGGATGAGCTGCCCGGCATCGAGGTGGTCGACGTCGGTGGCGAGCGGCGGTACGACTCGGACGCGCGAGTCTTCCGGCTCGGTGTGGAAGCGCGCAGGATACGCACACGCTTCCAGAACGACATGGGGGCTCTTTCTGTCTCCAGCATCGAGCCGCTGCCGCACCAACTCGAAGCGGTGTACGGCAGGTTCCTGGAGGAACCTCGGCTGCGTTTCCTGCTGGCTGATGACCCAGGGGCCGGCAAGACGATCATGACCGGGCTCTACATCAAGGAGCTCCAACTCCGCGGTGCGGCCGACCGAGTGCTGATCGTCGCCCCTGCCAACCTCGGCTTCCAGTGGCAGCGTGAACTCGACGAGCGCTTCCGGATCGCGGCCCGCCGCATCACCAGGGACACCCTGGACGCGGACCCCATGGCCAACCCCTGGGAGTCCGACGGCGTCTTCATCGTCTCCCGCGATCTGCTGAAGACGGAGACAGTCCTCGCGTCCTTCGCCGCCGCACAACGCCCTTGGGACTTGGCGGTCCTCGACGAGGCCCACGGCTACACCCTGAAGGTCAACAAGCGCGGGGCGATCGACAACCGCACCGGCCGGTACAAGGCCGCCGAGCGCGTGGCACGCCACGCTGAACGACTGCTGCTCCTCACGGCCACTCCGCACTCCGGCCGCGAGGAGTCCCTGTGGGGGCTGATGCGGCTGCTGGATCGCGACGCATACGGCGACCGGTGCCCCGACCGCGTAGAGATCATGCCGCACCACTACTCCAGGACCACCAAGGAACAGATGGTGGACCTGCGCGGCCGTCCCCTCTTCCGGCCACGCGTCGCGCACACGGTCGCATACACCCTCGATGGTGCCGAGCTCGACCTGTACAACCGGGTGTCCCAGTTCATCACCCAGGGTCTCGCCGAGATCCGTCGCGAGCGCACCGACGGCGGCCGTGCATCCGTGTCCGGTTTCGCCCTGACGACCATGCAGCGTCGGCTGGCTTCTTCCGTACGGGCCATCTGCCGGACCTTGCAGCGCCGCGTGGAGCGCCTGGAGCGGGAACTGGAGCAGCCGACAGCGACAGCCACGGACGTCGGCTCGACCCTGCTGGACAAGAACACCAACGGTGACCGTCCCGAGGACGAGCGCTGGGCGCTCGAGGAGCAGGCTCTCGATCAGCTCTCCCTCTTCAGAGACCCGGAGGAGATCGAGGCCGAACTTGGTCTTCTCCGCCCGCTGCTGGCGCAAGCTGAGGAGACGGCGCTTCTGGGCGGGGAGATCAAGCTGCAGGAGTTATGGAAGATCCTGGATCAGTACGGGGTCGGCGACGACGCCTCGAAGAAGCTCCTGGTTTTCACCGAGCACAAGGACACCCTGGACTTCCTGGTCCGCGAGCTGTCCCCGCACTTCGACGTGGCTGTCATCCACGGTGGCCTGCGTCCCGCGGAACGGGTACAGGCCGAGCGTGACTTCCGGGAACATGCGCAGATCATGATCGCCACCGAGGCGGCGGGCGAAGGAATCAACCTTCAGTTCTGCCACCTCATGGTCAACTACGACATCCCATGGAACCCCAACCGCCTTGAACAGCGCATGGGACGAGTACACCGCATCGGTCAGACCGAGAACGTTCACATTTTCAATCTTGTCGCGGCCAACACCAAGGAGGGGCACGTACTGGCCACGGTGCTCGGAAAGATCGAGACCATGCGCCAGAACGAAGCTCTGGGGGACCAGGTCTTCGACGTCATCGGCGAAATACTGTCCGGCTATCGTCTCCCCGAACTACTCGAAGCCGTCGTATCAGGTGAGCGGACATCTGAGGACGCAGCAGCCCAATTCGGCGCAGACGACGGGGAGTTCGACGAGCAGCTCATCGCGCGCATGCGTGAACTCTCGGAGAAGGCTCTGGTCACGGGCCACATCGACTGGCGGATACAGCGCCAGGAGACGACCCGGGCGGAGGAACGTCGGCTGCCGCCGGAACACCTCAAACGCTTCTTCCTCGACGCCGTCGACCATCTGCACGGCCAGGCGCGCGAGCGGCTGGACCACGCGAGTATCAGGGTCACCCGGACTCCGGACATCCTGATCGCACGGGACCGTGATCTGGGTACGCTCCGCCAGCTGCAACCCACCTACGAGCGAGTCACCTTCGACAAGAGTGTCGCCGTGCAACGGCTGGCGCAGGACGCGGAGTCAGGGGCGCCCAGAGCGGAACTCTGCGGTCCCGGGCACCCTTTGTTCGAGGCGATCCTGGACCTGGTCATCGAGCAGACAGCGAGCTCACTGCAGCGCGGCGCCGTCTTTCATGATCCCGGACTCAGCGCTCCCGCACTGCTGCACATCCTGGAAGGCGAAGTCACCGACGGACATCGCTCGACAGTCCACCGCAGCATGGCTTCCGTCATCGAGGCCGCCGGCGAGTTCCTCCCCACGAGCGGCGCACTGTACGACCTGCTGCCTGGGCGACCCGCACAGCCGACTGGAGAAGGGTTGGCGCCCGCCCGTCCGGAATCCCAGCTCATCACGTGGGCACGAGCCAATGTCTACGAGGCTCGACTGCGCGAGGTCCGAGAGCGCCGTGCACGCACGGCCGACATTCAAGAGGAGTTCCTGACCACCTCGTTCCGTACTCTGCTGGCTCGCTACGACGCCGAACTGCTCGATCTTGACGAAGAGTTGGAGGAAGGAAGAGCCGGCGCCGAGGGCCGTCATCGCAAGACGGAACTCATTCGGCGCACAGTGCTCGAACGCCGTGACAGGCGGATCGCGGACACGGCTCGCACACGGCAAGTGGACCGCGGTCCTGTCACCGTTCTCGCGCAGGCAGTGCTCCTTCCTCCGCCCGCATCGTCCAGTCCTGTCGATGTCTGGGCCGAGCACGCAGCGAACGGGCGCGGACTCAGCGATCCAGAGATCGAACGGATAGCCGTCCAAATCAGCATGGACCACGAATACGCACATGGCTCCGAAGACCTCAGGTCCGTCGAAGCCGACAACCTGGGCTTCGACCTTGTCTCCCAACGGGCTGAGACCACTCGCTACATCGAAGTGAAGGGACGCGCCGGGGTGGGGTCCGTCGAGCTCACCTGGTCCGAGTACATCGCTGCCGGCAAGTTCGGTCCTGCCTACTGGCTCTACGTGGTGCTCGACTGCGCTACCGATCACCCTCGGCTCTACCGCATCCAGGACCCGGCCGTCGCCCTTGCCGGGAAATTCCGGCCCACGCATGAGGTGCGCTACAGCGTCGCCCCCGGACCCGTCATCGAAGCAGCGCAGGCCGTAGGAGGAGACACACAGTGAGACGTGCGCTCATCGAGGAGAAGCTCCCGCTGGCCCCCGTCAATGCCGCTTCCGCGCGGGAGAAGCATCTGCGACACGGCCACATCTCCACCATGCACCTGTGGTGGGCTCGCAGACCCCTCGCTATGGCCCGAAGCGTGGTGCTCGCCAGCCTGGTCCCCGACCCAGGAACGAACAGCCCACCCGCCCGCGAAAGACTGCTCACCGACATTAGCCAGGCCGCCCCTTTCGAGGCTTCATCCCGGCCCGCCTATCTGGCCCCGCTGCGCACCGCTCTCGCCGCCGCTTGGCCCGAGCGTCGTCCCAAGGTCCTTGACTGCTTCGCAGGAGGGGGTGCGATCCCTCTGGAAGCCGCGCGCCTCGGGTGCGACACCACCGCTGTCGACATCAACCCCGTCGCCCATCTCATCCAGCGCTGCGTCCTGGAGTACCCCGCTCGCTTCGGCGGTGTCGGCGAGGATGGCGGGCGGCCTTTCATCGACGAGTTGGCCCAATGGGGTCAGCGTGTGCGTGAGACTGCGGACGCCCGGCTTGCCGAGGTCCTTCCACGCTGTGAGGACGGCACCAGGCCCGCGGTGTACTTCTGGGCCCGCACCATGCCGTGTGCGGATCCTCACTGTGGCCGGACGGTTCCGCTGATCTCTTCGCGCAAGCTCGCCGATTCCACCCGGCACCGGATACGTCTCGACTACGACATACGACGGGACCGGATCGAACTGCGCCTCGCAGAAGGCCCGCCTACCGACGGCAGCGACTGGAAACTCGGCACCAAGACGAGCCGTGGCTCCCAGGTGACCGTTACTTGCCCGGTCTGCGGAACCGCCCGTCCAGACCGGGAACTACGCGGCTACGCACGTGAGCACGGCTTTGGTCACTACCTCTATGCGGTCCTCGACATCGATCCCGACGGGATACGCACTTACCGAGAGCCCACGGCTGCCGACCATGCCGCGGTTGAGCGGGCCGAAATCATGGCGGAGAGCCTGGAGGACTATCCGGATGGGACCAGCGCCATCCCGGACGAGCTGGTGACGCGTTCCCAGTACCGGCGCTACCCGAATCTCACGTACGGCATCGACACCTGGGCGGGCATGTTCACCCCCCGCCAGCGGTTGGTCCTCGCCATACTGGCCCAGAGCGTACGGTCCGCCCACGCGGCAATGCTGGAGAGCGGCATGGAGCCGGAACGAGCCCAGGCACTGGCGACCTATCTGGGACTCGCAGTCGACCGGGTGGTCGACTACAACTCATCCTTCGTCACTTGGCGGCCCACCGTCGAAGCGCCGCGAAGCACCTTCCCTCAGCAAGCCATCCGCATGGCCTGGGATTTCACAGAGATCGACCCGTTCGGCGATGGCCCGAGCGGCTGGTCAAGCGCCCTCAGTTGGATCACTCAGTCCCTGCGCCACTGTGCTGTCGCCACCGAAGGCAATCCGTCCCGAGTCCAGCGCGCCAACGCTCAGCATCTCCCCTTTGCAGACGGTGAATTCGATGCGGTCATCATCGACCCGCCCTACTACGACGCCTTTCAGTATGGCGACCTCTCGGACTTCTTCTACGTCTGGCTCAAGAGGTCCATCGGACACCTGTACCCCGAGCTCTTCGCCACCGCACTGACTCCCAAGCGTGCCGAGGTAATCCAGAATCGGGCCCGGCGCGACTCCGCCGAGTACATATCCCGCGACGAATTCGAGGCACGCCTACAGCGCGCTCTGGACGAGGTTACCCGGGTCGTCGCAGACGACGGCATCGTTTCGTTGGTCTTCGCCCACACCGACAACGCCGCCTGGGAACACCTACTGCGTGCCCTGCGTCGGGCCGGCCTGAAGGTCACGACGTCTTGGCCGATGCAGTCAGAAAGGACAGGACGCACCACCGACAACGTCGGCTCAGTGCTGGCCTCCTCAGTGGTACTGGTCTGCCGCAAGGTGGGCGATGCCACCGACGGCTTCTACGACGACGTAGTCCGCGACTTGGATGCCCGCATCGCCGAACGCCTCGCTGTCTTCGATGACATGAAACTGTCCGGCGCCGACTACTTCGTCTCAGCCATCGGCCCTGCTTTCGAGGTCTTCGCCCGCTACTCCCGTGTCCTGCGCCTGTCGGGAGACGAGGTGGGGGTTGACGAGCTGATGGTGCTGGCTCGTCAAGCTGTGGCCCGACACGCCACCAGGTCGCTCACTGGAGGCGAATCCCTGGAGCGCCTGGACAGTCGTGCCCTCTTCTATCTCACCTGGCGCTGGGCATACGACGGTCTGGCGATTCCCGCAGACGAGGCATACATGCTGTGCCGCGCGTTCGATCTTCATCTGGACTCCCTGACCGTACGGGGAGGACTGATACGCAAGTCCGGCTCCGACTACAAGCTGCTCGGACCACATGAGCGCCGCACTATCACGCTCGGCCAGCGTCCCTCCTGGGTGGACGTGATGCACTCCGCCTGCCTGCTCTATGACGAAGGCCGCCGCCAGGAACTTGACGCGCTGCTCGGCGCAAGTGGTGCGGGAACCGAACCTGCTTTTTGGGCGCTGGTCACCGCAGTCACGCAGCTCCTGCCCGAAGGCTCTCGGGAACGCACGCTCCTGCTCGGTCTCGGCGGCAACCGCGACGACCTGGCGGAACGGGCTGCCAAGTACTCCCCGGACTTCGAGGAGCTCACTCTGTTCGGCACGCAGCCCTGATACCGCTCCAGTACCACCCACATAGCGAAAGGAACGTCCGTCCCGTGGCCGGCCTCAAGAGTTGGAACGAGATAGCCCCTCCGCACCTCGACATCGTCAACGGCTCGTTCGATGAGGCGCTGTTCGCCGCAGACCTGGGCTTGGTCAGCAAAGGAGAGGGCCCACAGGACTACCTCGATGCCCAACTCTTTGTTGAGAAGACATATTTGACAGCAAATCTGCGCACCGCTCTTGTAGAGATCGGGAATCGACTGGCCGGCAATCCCGCCGCCAAAGCAGTACACAGAATGCAGACGGAATTCGGTGGCGGAAAGACCCACACCCTGCTGTCCGCGTACCATCTCTTTGGCAACGCCCGTGCACTGTCACGCACCCGACTTGCCCGCCAGCTCTCATCCTCCATCAAGGATGGCCGCCTTCCGCAAGCCACCGTCGTAGTCCTCGACGGCTCCGCTCTGACCCCGGATCGCACCAAGGAGAACCGCTCCCCGGCACGCACCCTGCTCGGTCATCTCGCCTTTCAACTTGGCGGGCAAGAAGCGTACGAGGGTGTTCGCGCGGAGGACGAGGCCCGCCAAGCGACCTCCACCGCTCATCTGGTGGCCCTGCTCAAGCGCTACACGCCTTGCCTCATCCTGATGGATGAGACCCTCGAATACCTGGCGAAGACCATCACCGCCGATGGCGACCAAGGCGCTCTCACCACCAACACTCTCGTCTTCATCAAGGAGTTGACCACGGCGGTCGCCAACACCCCCGGCGCCTGTCTGGTCGCGACCCTCACCGCTTCCCACCTCGAAGATTTCACGGGTATCAACCACGAGGATCTGCTGGAGCGCTTGGCAAAGATATTCGGCCGGACCGAGAACGTCATCACGCCCGTCGAAGGCGATGACATCTTTCCTGTCCTGCATACCCGGCTGTTCCAGAGCACCGGTACTCCAGCCCAGCGCCGTACCGTCGCGGACGCTTACGGCGACTACTACGCCGAGCAGTTCGGCGACGCTTTGCCAGCTGTATACCGTGATCCGGTCTACCGCGATCGCATCGAGGCCGCTTACCCCTTCCATCCCGAGCTGATCGACCTGCTCACCCATCGCTGGGGCTCGCTGTCCGGCTTCCAGCGCACACGCGGTGCCCTGCGCACCCTCGCGCACAGCATCAAGGCTCTCCATGCGGAAGGGCGCATCTCCCCCCTTATCCACCCGGGGGACATCCCTCTCCATGACCCCGGCGTGCGGGCTGAGATATTGAAGATCACCGGTGGTTCCTACCTGGCGGCTCTGAACGCCGACATCATTCGCGAGGACTCGCGAGCCCGCATCGAGGACCAGCGCCGTGGCGGCGAGGTCGAGAAGCTGAGGCTGGCGACCAAGCTCGCCACGACAGCCTTCGTCAACTCCTTCGGCTCCGATAAGGTCCCGGGGGCATCCGACGCCCAGATGACCGTCGGTGTGGGCCGACCAGGGCTGTCTCGCGGCGCTCTCGAAGATGTCCGGGACACCGTCAAGAATGTCGCCTGGTACATGCGCTACGAGGGTGGCCGCTACCGTTTCACCACCGAACCCAACCTGAACAAGGTCATCGTCGAACGCGAGAGCGCCGTACCCGAGGACGCGATCGCCGAGCTACTGGAAAAGGCCACCAAGAGTGTGGTTCCGGCCGCGTCCCCCTGGCGCACCCAGACAGACGTCCTAAGCTCTGCGGACGTCCGCGACGAACCTCGCCTGACACTCGCTCTGCTCGATCCCGAGCACCGGGTCGAGCCTTCTGACCCAGGCGCCGTCAGGGACGCAGCCCACCGCATCCTGAGCGAATACGACCAGTCCGGCCGTACCAACAAGAACACGCTGGTCCTGGTCGCTCCCGACACCGGCGCCCTCGGCCGTGCCCGCGCACTGGCACGAACCTTGGCAGCGATGCGGGAACTGCGAGACGACGTACACCGGCTGAAGCGGTTCAATCAGGAACAGCAGGCCGACCTTCGTGAAAGGGTCGTACGCGCCGAGGACCGACTCCCCGGACTGCTCACCACGGCCTACCGACATGTGTTCTTGCTGGCCAACGGCACGGGCGGATCCCCGCCCACCACACAGCACCTCGACCTCGGGCTCCCCCGCGCCAGCGAGACCGTCACCTCCCGGGTCACGGAACGCCTGCGGTCAGGTGACGGACTGCTGGATAGGCTCGCTCCGGCCGCATTGTTGTCGGACCGCTTCGACCTGCTTCCGGCAGACGTGGAAGCGGTCGAGATAGAGGACCTACTCAAGGCGTTCCGGCGCTTCCCCCGGTTGCCGAAGCTCGCCTCTGTCGAGGTGCTGCGCGACTGTCTCGCGGAGGGGGTCAGGCGTGGAGTCTTCGGCCTCGTTTCGGGAGCCACCTGGCAGGCAGCCGACGCAGTGATCCGCATCGGGGAGGAGATCTCTCCAGATGAGATCGACTTCCAGCCCGGCACGTGGCTGGTACGGGCCGCACGCGCCCAGGCCCTGCGCGGCCCTGAGGCACCTCCTGCGCATCCTTCTGACACGAGTAGCCCGCGGACAGGGACGTCTGTCGCCCACGGGACCAGAGAGCCGACGACCTCAGAGGTACCAGCGCCAAGGCCGCCCTCGGCAGGCCCCACTGGTCTGCGACTGCACATTGCGGATGTCCCGGCCGACAAAGTTCGCGATGTCGTAAAAGTGGCGGTTCTGCCTTTCGCCGCGCAGGGCGCCGAGGTACGCGTGGAACTGAACGTTTCCGTTCGATCCTCGAAGCCGATTCCCCCGCATGTCATTGACTTGGTCGTCGAGGAGGGCCTCGGTCAACTCGGCCTCCGGGCCGAGACGCACGAACAATAAGTGGCGACGTCGGCGATGCCGCCGTGTGCTCCCGGGCCGCACCGACAGCCGTCGCCGCCGAACCGCGCGCGAGACGGCGCATAGACGCGCTGACGGTTACCCGCTGGGAGCCATCTGGGAGCCAACCCGCTCCCCAAGCCCCTTCCAGACCGCCCGAGACCACCCCACCCCAATACCCTGACCAGGCAAAACAGCAAACCAGCCGGTGTCGATCACACCCGACCCTCATTCGGGACGAAGAGGTCGTGGGTTCAAATCCCGCCACCCCGACACAGGTCAAAGGCCCATGTGCGTGATCGCACATGGGCCTCTGTCGTGCCCAGGGGGCCAAGCACGGGGCCAATGGTTGTCGATCAAGACCCGAGCAGGCCCAGGATCCACTAAGGCTGTGCCTGGACAGATACGCCGTGTTGGTGGCTGTAGGCCTCGCACCCAGTTGGATGACCGGCATGAATGCTTCCGCGACAGCAACGAGCGTATTGCTGGTGATAGTCGGTGCCGGCGCAGGTCTCATCCCCACATATCTGATGGAGAGGAGAAAGGAACGGCACGCTCTGGCGGTCCGTTGGGACGCGCCGCTCTACGACCTGTGCAAGGAGTGTGCCGCCTCGGCGCGGCAGTTCGTTCATCTGGTCCGCCGCCTTGACCGAGTCCCGGACCCGGAGGACCAGCGCAACAGGATCGACAGTGAGCACGCTCGGCTCCGCTCCGTGGTGCAGCAGCTGCGCATCCTGGGCACGGCTGAGCTCCAGCAGGCTGCCCGGGAGGTGGAGCACCACGCCTGGTGGGTGCGCGCCGTGCACGAGGGCCGTCCGGACGAACTCAGCGACCACTACGGTGGCCGTTCGGCGGAGGAGAGGCTGAGAGACGCAATGCACCGATTGTTCGTGGCAGCACGTCGCCAGCTCGGTGTCCGGGATCCCGACACCGTGGTCCCCGACGATCCGATCGATCCCAGGCGTCCAACCCCCTGACTTTGTCGTGGGCGGGTTCCGGGGGCAGTGGCCCCCTTCCTGCCTGTCAGGTCTGCTGCTTCGGCTACCTCCGCTACTGCTCGGGAGGAGGGCATGATCCAGGTAGCGGAGCGGGGAAGCGGCAGCGGCAGCGGACGGAGCCGCTGCCGGCCCCGGGTTTGTAGCCGCGGGGCCGGTAGCGGATGAGGCGTGGCAGTAGTGGATACGGAGTGGCCTGCCGCTACCCGGAAATCGCCTCTGAGCTGCCCGGCAGTGGAGGAGGCGGAGGTAGCGCACATTCAGCGGGGGTGGGCAGTAACGCTGCCGTGCGTCGTGAAAGCCGCTCCCGTAGTAGCCCTTCATGACGCCCCGCCGACCTTGATGTTGCAGGCCGCTCTGGGATGGTCCTCCACGCCCACCCGTATACGGCTAGGTCGAAACGCCGACCACTATGCCGAGGAGCGTGAGCACACAGAAGGCTGTGCCCCACACCAATGCCTGGCGAATGCAGCGGTACTTCGTCCACGTGATGTGAGACAGGACCACGAGTTGGCTCAGATCCCGAACCAGGGGGTCCGTGCGCCGGACCGTCTCCTCCAGCTCTGCGGCCGACCTCGCCAGCCTCGCATCGCCGAAGTAGTGCGTGCGTGAGTCCTCAGGGGCCCCGAGCCGCGGGGCAACGGCCACGCCCAGTAGGACCAGCGCAGGTACACAGGCGCCACAGCCCACCCACAGCAGAAGCTGCGGGACGACCGGATACTGTCGCGGTGAGACGACACCGCTGCCGATCGCACCGAGCAGCGCGGTCAAGGCAGCGCCCAGGAAGGCCAGCATGAGGCCTGCCTTGCTGTCTGCCCTGACGAGTTCCTCACGGCTCTCGGACAACAGGACTCTGGCGAGTTCCCCGCTGCTGCCGGCGGCACCGTCGGCATCCGGGGCCACGTCGTCTCCGGGTGTGGTCATCTCTCTACCCTCCTTTCCCTTCCTTCGGTGTCAGGCGGCCCGCCGATCACACCGTCGACGAGCGACGGATCTCGTCCTCGAGGGCGTTCACCGCCTGCCGTACACGGATGTTCATGGCGGCCGTATGCTCCCGCAGCGCTGCTTCGGACTCGGCGCGGTGACGCCTGACCTCCTGCTCGATGGCGTCCTGGGCCATCTCGAAGTCGGCCGTCGCCCGACGCTCGGCCAGCCGGATCTCCTCTCCGTGGATCTTGACCGCACTGTTGCTCTCGCTGGTGAGCATCCGGTCGTACGCCGTCTCGCCGCTCAGGTACTTCACGAGTACGGGCAACACGTCGAGAAGCACGAACAGGAGGCGGACCAGCCAGACACCGACGAACAGCACGGGATTCCCACCGGCCAGATCGTCCAGGGCCCGGATCCGTTCCAGGACCCCTATCTCCTTCTGCTTGGCGCGTTCCTCGTCCAGGCGACGCTCGATGCCCTCGGCCCGGGTCTTGAGGAACACGCCGCGTGACGAGGTCAGTTGAGCCTCGATCTTCGAGATGCGGGTGTTCATGCCGAGGAGTCGCTTCTCGTTCTCACTGGTGCGGTGGGTGGTCCGGTAGTCCTCAGCCTTGTCGCGCAAGCGAAGGCACTCCGACGTCCTCTGGTACAGGCCTGTGGCAGCCATGCGGATCAGTCGTCGGCACTCGTCCCGTACCTGGGAGTCGATGCTCTCCAGCCTGCTGGTGTCGCGGTCCACTCGCTTCTGCAGGACGGCCGCGTCCGAGCGCAGAGCGACGAGTTCCTCGGCACGCTCGCCAGGCGTAGCACCGAACGACAGGACGTACGTCCTGTCGCATCCTTCCGGGGTGGTGGCCTGCGTGGTGGACGGTACGGGGTTGCAGCGGACCAGGTCCGTGCGCAACTCGTCAATGGCGTTCGTACGCTCGTCCGCGACATGCTCCTCTATGGCTGTCTGGAAGATGCGCAGCACCAGCGGCTCGGCGATCACCGCACCCAGCAGCAGAGCGATCAGCAGACGCGTGAGGAGAGGTCCGACCCGTCGCCGCGCGTTCGGCTGGGGGGTGACCAGCCAGCGGTCGAGGTTGAGCACGAACAGCATCCAGATGACCGTCGGGACGAGGGCTGCGAACGACACCCTGCCGAGTGCCTCGGTGGCGAAGTTCCACATGGAGAACGCCGCGATGACGGAGGTGCCGAGCACCACTCCGCCCAGGGCCGTGTACTTGCTCCGCTCGTACCTGACCTTGTCGAGCAACTCCTCGTCGACACCTGTCAGGGTGCGCAGAGCTCGTGCCGCGTCGTACCGGGCCGGGTGAGGGCCGGCGTGGCCGGATGCCTCGTCACCGGTGTTGCGGGCAGATGCGCCGTACGCCCCCGCCCTGCCGGAGTTCGTCCCGGGGGTGGTCGGAAAGTCAGTCAACGAGCTCGTCCTCGTCCTTGACGAAGCCACCCTGCTGGTCGCGAGATCCGTCCCGACCCGGGGCCGTGCGACTGGGGCGTGGGGAGCCCGACTCGACCATGCGGGTGCCGTCCGGAGCGGCTTCCACGCCGGGTGCCCCCTGGTTGCCCATCTCTCGCAGGACTTGGTCCAGCGCCTGGTGATAGTCGACGTACTCGTTGCCTGCCATCTGGCGCACCACCGCCAAAACCACCTCATGGCGTATCTGGGCCTGTGCCGACTCCAGCGACTGCCGGTGATCCCGCTCCGCCGTCTCGGCTGCGTGCCGACGGGCCGACTCCTCCTGAGTGATCCGGTGAATGCGCGTCGCCACCTCGGTGACGTCGATCTCCTTGCGAGCGATTCCGAAGGCGTCCACGTGCTCGGATCCCTGAGAGATCAATTCCGCGATCTTGAGCGCGTCCTGCGTCTCGAAGTCGCGCTGCCCGCGCTGTAGTTCCCACGACCGCCGCTCATCGCGCAGTTTTTGCTCCCAGTCACGCAAGTCGTCCGACGCGTGCACCTCGGCGCTGACGAACTCGACGCTCATGCCCGCCACACGCGGGGGGACGATCGCGCTGTAGGCGGTCATCCGGTGGCCGGCCTCGGTGCGCACCGCGTTGATCTCCTCCACCCGGTGCCCGGCGCTCACCCGCGGCAGGTCGTTGTCGCCCATCAGATAGGCACGCAAGGGAACCGTGACGTCGATGACGCCCTGCCGGGCGACGACGGTCGGGTCGGTGACCTGGCAGGTGAAGGACGCCCTCAGCGTGAAGTGGTCCGCCTCGCTGATGGACGGCAGTTGGCGCTCCACCTCGACCAGCCGTGCCCGAGTGTCGACCAGGCTCACCGAGGACGCTTCGAGCACGTCGGGGTGAGAAGGATCGAACACCATGCCCTCGGGGAACGTGCGGTAGTTCCCACCTACTCGGAAGACGTGGACCGCGCCGGGCGGCAGCGGCGGCACGTCGTCGCGGCGGCGACGCCGAGACCACCAGTTTCCCTGGACCGTGGCCAGGATGTGCTCGGCTATGACCGGGTAGTTCACTTGTTTCGGCCTCCTTGAGCGGAAGGAAAGGGGAAGGTGGACATGGGGGGCGGGGCGGAACGCCGAGCAGCCGTCGGTACCCGGCCGCGCAGGGATCCGAGAAGCACCTGCGCCAACCGGGCGGCGCCGGGGATCGCGTAGTCGGGATGCTTCAGAGCCATCGACAGGTGGTGGTGCAGTGCGGTCCACTGCCTCGGGCTCATGGTGTTCCGCATGGCTTCGCCGAGTTCGCGTACGACGGCTGTGACGGACGGGTCGTCCCGCAACTGCACCAGCATCCGGCACAGTGCACTCAGCGCTCGGCTCCGGTGCGTGCTGTGCAGAACGTCCGTCCAGAGCGACGCGAGATGCCGGACGCTGCCCGGGACGCCACGCAGGAGGGCCGCGGTGACAGGCTCAGCGGCGTCCAGGCGGGCGGCTTCCAGGATCTGTACAGCGATTCTCAGCGCGACCGAGTGCTCCCGCGAGCCCAGGGCCGTCTTCGCGAGCAAGGTCCGAACGTAGCGCAGGATCAACAGGGCACGTTCGGGATCCCGTTCAGCGGTCTGAAGGAGCAGGACCAGGGAGCGCCGGGCCGAGAACGCGACCCGCTCACCTCGATTCCCCAGGAACCAGAGCCAGTTGAGCGCGTCCAAGCGGTAGAGCGAACCCAGGCGGCCCGTCAGTGCCATGGCGGCGGTCACCGCACGTCCGGCACCACGGTTGTCCACCCAGCTCTGGACGGTGTTCAGGGCCTGCGGGGCGAGATGCTCCACATCGCACATGAACTGGAGTGTCAGCGCGGCGGTCACCCGCTGGCTGGTGATGCCGTCGGACCACACGGTGAGCAGGTTCTCGTCGACCTCGACCAGTGCGTACCGGGCCAGGAGCGCGACACCGCGGGCCACCTCGGTCCTGGTGTCGAGGTCACCCAGCAGGGCCAGCTCGCCCAGCCATCGGCGCAGCGGATACCAGAGCTCGTAGCCGTACAGGTCGTGCAGCTCCGCGATGACGAGTTCACGGATGCGTGGCGATCTGAACACCAGGCACCGCTCGCTGCGACCGGCATCCCGGCTCGGGCCGAGCCGGTGCTCGGCCGTCACGAGTCCCACCGCCCGTTCTCGCCAGCGGGCCCGGGACTGTCTGACCACCACACCGCTGGTCAGCGCCAGGGCCGGGCCGTCCGGCTCCGCAGCCGGAGCCTCGCCGCTCTGCTCCCAGTTGCGTACATGAGCGGCAAGGGCGGCGCACTCCTTCTCGAAGGTCCGCTCCGGAATGCCCTCCAGGAAGGCCAGGGCAGCCAGCGGAAGCAGATCCTCAGCGGTCGGAGGCTTGCGGAACCACTGCTGGACCAGCTCCTGGTCCCGGTCGCGCAAGACGTCGAGAGCTTTCTCCGCGCCCTCCTGGGAGAGAGTCCTAGCCGCTGCGACCACGTCAGTAGGCCGGCGCTGTTCGCGGATTCGTTCAAGCAGCTCCTTCTCGGTGTCGGGATCAAGGTCGACGTGCGGGAGACGCCCCATGCAGTGTTCGAACAGTTCCTCGGGATCCGGGGCCCGCCACGGCACGCAGCGGTGTTGCAGCGCCAGCCGCCGACCAGCCGTGTCGCCCGCCGTGATCACCAGATACGACCCTTTGCGGCCGAGTTCCTCGCTCAACCGCGCGATGTCGTACGCCTGCACGGCCTCCGGACGCAACTCGCCCACATAGTCGAGGATGACGTACCCCTGCCCCGGCTTGAGGTCGCGCGAAACGGCCAGCTCAGCGAGGGCATTGGCAGGCGACAGACTGCGCAGCTTGGCCTCGGCGCCCAAGATCCTCTTGAGTAGCGCAAGGGCGCCCGCACCCCGGCCGCAGTTGTCCCGGCCGGTCAGGACCACAAGGGCGTCCTGGCTCAGGGTGTCCAACGCTTCGTCGAAGCACGGTTGTGGCGGAAGGTAGAACCGCAGGGTGCGGTCCACCTCCTCGGGCTCGATGGTGCCGGGAGCGAGCCCGGGAGACGTTCCGGCGCCGAAGCCGAAAGCGGCTCCCGAGGCGTCGACGACCCCGTAAAAATTGTTGTTGACGAGCCGATGGACTCGACTGAGGTCGTCATAGCCACGGTCGTCCTCCTCCCGCTCCTCCCGCTCCTCCTGCTCCTTGCGCCGCCCGAGGTCTGTAGCCGGCTCGGGATTCGCTGCTATGGCGTCCTTTCCGACCGGCGGCGCGCTGCCGCCGTCGGGCGGCGCAGCCTCCTCCGCCGGGGCTGGGGCGGAGGGTTCGGCCGGCTCCGAGCCATCAGTCACCGGCACTCCCGAAGCCGAAAACAGCGCCCCGGGCATCCACCGGACCGGCCACGTTGGTCACATTGATCCTGTCGGCCCGGTACTCGTTGTCGATCACCGGTCCACCAGCGGTTCCGCTGATGGCCTGTGCATACCGGTCCGTTGACGTCCCCGCCCCCGCCGATGCCGTGGGTTCCTCCGCCTCCACGAGCCCGGAGCGGGGTGGGGCGACCGTCGGTCGGCCGTCGGCCGGCACCCACAGCCAGGCACGGGCCTCGTACTCCTTCACCCGCACACTGACGGGGGTGAAGTCCGCCGGGGTCAGGGTCGTGTGACCGCCAAGAACCGTGGATCGGAACACGTCGTCCGACAACAACAGCGCCAGGTCGGCGCCAGGATGCGTGGCCAGGGCATCGTAGAGCGGGCTCGCGTTCAACAGGCGAGCCGTGGCCACCACCGCCGCGCCGGCGAAGCCGTTGTCGGCCAGCTCGACCGGTCCCTGGTGGATGACTGCCCGAAGCCGCATGCGTGCCGCGGAGACTCGCTGGGCGTTGTACTCGCGCAGCTCGGCGACGAGATGGCGGATGTAGTCGTCGACCAGACGCGGCTCGGTGCCGTCCAGGCGACGTACGGCGAGCTGCTCGTCTCCCTTGCGCTGGATCTGCCACTGCGCGCGGTCCATGCCCGCGTTCCTGGCCGCGCGATCGAGAAGCCGCGGCAGGTCGTGCTGGGTCTCGGACTGTCTACGGTCGTTCTTGCCGCCGTAGGCCTCTGCGTCCACGGCAAGGCAAATGCAGGGATGGAACCCGGACCACTCAAGCACCCGATCATTCCTCTCTGGGCAGGCGGTGGGCAGACACTGCCCACGAAGCGCGTGCCGGAGAGGCTAGGAGAGAGCGGGTGAACTGATCCCGTATCAATACGGGTTGTCGGCCACTACTTTGGCGAATTCGAGCAGTTTCGGAACGTCACAGATGGTTATGTTTCGGTAACTGCGTTCCACCAGGCCTCTGGCTGCCAGAGCCGCCAGACTCTTTTCGGCCGTGTTGAGAGCCAAGCCGGCCAGCGATGCCAGTTCTTTCTGGGTGAGGGTCACACCCAGGTCGAACCGCTTGCCGTCGGCGTTCGGCACCGGCTGGGCGTAGGCCTGGCACAACTCAGCCAGGACGCGGGCCAGCCGGGTCAGCGAGTCGTATGCCTGGAAGTCGATTCTCCGTCGGTTGGCCCAGCGCAGCCGGGCGCACAGCATGTGGAGGATGGCCCGCATTGCGTCCGGGTGACGAGTGAGGAAGGATTCCAGCGCCTGTACCTGGATGATCCGCGCGGTCACGTCACTGCACGCGACTACCGTGCCGGATCTCGGGCGCTCCTCGAAGGCTGCCATTTCCCCGACCAGGTCGCCCGCTATGCGGACGGCGAGCAGCATGTCGTAGCCGCTTTCCGCGCTGCCGACCACCTTCACGACGCCACTCGTGATCAACAGTATGTGTCGGCTTTCATCACCCTGGTGCAGCAGCGCGCGATGCGGCGGATAGGTCATGGGGGTGCCCTGCCCCAGAAGTTCGTCACGTGTCGCAGGACGCAAGCGGCCGAGAAAGGTGGACGGCGGCCACACGTGATTCACCAGCACCCCCGACGATCTCGCTTTACGGCTTAGCGCCGTTCACATACGAGACCATGCTGACGTGGCACCGTTCGGCGACGAACAGGCGGGACGACATGTGGCCTGTTTCCTCGCTTAGCAGCCGGAATTGACCGAAGAGACGTTCTTTACAGGAACGGGCGGCCCGGCGTGCGGAGTGCCCGCGGAGAGGTCGTGTTCTCCTATGTGACCCCCGGCCCCCGAGCCGACGTCCAGAACGTCACCGTCGGGCCGTACGCGCCGTCCTCCTCGTCCGTCACCTCGACCTTGATCTCGCGGCCGGGGTAGCGGGTGGTGAGGAGCGCCTGCCAGGTTTCGCCGAGGGCGAGGGCCAGTTGGGGGAGTTCCTCGGCCAGGTGGTCGTCGTCGGTGAGGGGGGTGTTGGTGAAGAGGGTCCAGAGCTCTACGTGGTTGGCGACCGACTCGACGCGTTGCCGGTCGCCGGACAGGGTGGTGAACCAGGTGTCGACGGTGGACCGGGTGAAGCGGTCCTTGAGGAAGATCGCGCCGCGGTACTCCACCGTCTCCGGGCAGAACAGCCAGGCCGCCGCCAGGACGAAGCGCAGGCCGCCCTCGAAGTCCAGGTAGTGGGACGGGGTGAGGTCCTCGTCGTTCCAGTCCTTGCGCCAGCGCGTGAAGAAGGCCGGCAGCCTGCGGTCGGACCACGACGGGCGGGTGCTGCTCACGAGGTCTCCAGGGGGAACATCCGCGCACTCTACGGCCACTCGCAGCCGATCCGAAGCTTGCGCAAGCCTTAAACTGTCCGCTGTGGACGCAGCGGAGACAGGGGAGTCGGGCGGCATGAGCGGGTGGGAAGTTGCCGTGCTCGATGGTGGGCCGGCCGACGGGATGCGGGTCAAGGTCGCCGACCGGCCCCGGGTGGTGCAGGTGACGTACCCCTGCCGGGCCGAGGGTGCGTCGGCCGGGGTGCGGGTCGAGGGGGTCTACGTCTATCGGCTCGACCACGGGGTGACCGAGGAACCGCTGCGGTACGGGTTCGACATCGCCTGCCCCTGAACTGAGCCCCACCTTCAGACGACCGGCGGCCCACCCTCCTGCCGTGCTCTCGCCGTCATCAGGCCCGCCGCGTACAGGGTCAGGACCGCCGCGAGGAGGCCGTAGTAGACGCCCGGCAGGGGGCTCAGGCCGAGGCGCTCGCCCGGTGCGGACATGGGCAGGAACAGGCCGGTCGCGGCCAGGGCCGCTGCCGACCAGGTGACCGGGCCCGGGCGCCGGCCGCTCGTGCCGCGGGCGCCGAGGGACAGCAGGACCATCACCACGGCCTGGGTGAGCAGGTTCTCCGTGAACCAGCCCGAGTGGAACAGTGCCTCGTCGTCTCCCGGGCCGCGCAGGGCGAAGGCCAGCACGCCGAAGGTCGCCAGGTCCGCCACGGCGTTCAGGGCGCCGAAGCCGACGATGAAGCGGAGCAGCGCCCGGGGTTCCAGGACGGTCGGGCGGCGTAGCGCGGACGGGGCGGGACGGTCGTAGGCGAAGGCCAGTTGGGCCGCGTCGAAGCACAGGTTCTGGACGAGGACCTGGGCCGGGAGCATCGGCAGGAAGGGCAGGAGCAGGCCCGCGGAGAGCATCGCGATCACGTTGCCGAGGTTGGAGGAGAGCGTGATGCGCAGGTAGGAGGCGATGTTGCCGCCCGCGTGACGCCCCGCGGCGACCGCGTGGCCGATCGCGGTGAGGTCCTTCCCGGCGAGGACCAGGTCCGCGTTGTCCCTCGTCACCCCGGCCGCGTCCCGGGGGGCGAGGCCGACGTCGGCGGTGCGCAGGGCGGGCAGGTCGTTGACGCCGTCGCCGAGGAAGCCGACCGTGTGGCCGCCGGTCTGGAGGGCCCGGGTGATCCGGGTCTTGTGTTCGGGGGTGCAGCGGGCGAAGACGGTCGTACGGCTTGCCAGGTCCGTCAGTTCGGGGTCGGTGAGGGTGTCGAGGCGGTCGGCGGTGAGGACGTCGGCGACCGGGATCCCGAGGTCGCGGCAGGTGCGGACCGCGGTGCCCGGGTGGTCGCCGGTGAGGACCTTGACGGTGACGCCCCGCTCCGCGAGCCCGGCGAGGGCTTCGGCGGCGGTGGGGACGAGGTCGTCCCGGAGGGTGACCAGGCCCCGGAAGGTGAGGCCGCGTTCGTGGGGGCGGGTCCCGGCGGGGCGTTCGGCGGTGGCTACGGCGAGGACGCGCAGCCCGTCGGCCGCCTGTGCCTCGGCGAGGGCGCGCAGGCGGGTGCGCTCCTCGTCGGGCAGGGAGCAGCGTTCCAGTACGGCCTCCGCGGCGCCCTTGGTGATCAGGGTGTGCGTGCCGAGCCGGCCAGGGACGCGGACGACCACGGTGGCCAGGCGGCGGGCCGGGTCGAAGGGGAGGGCCGTGACGCCGTCGTACGCCATGAGGGCGTCCTCGTCGGCGGTGGTCAGGAGGGCCTCGTCGAGGGCGTCGGGGGTGGGCAGGTCGGCGAGTTGGAGGGACCACCAGGCGGCGGCCGCTGCCCAGCGCAGTACCTCGGGGTCGTCCTGGCCCCTGGCGTTCAGCGCCCTGTCGACGACCGGGCGGTCCTGGGTGAGGGTTCCTGTCTTGTCGACGCACAGGACGTCCATGGCGCCGATGTCGTGCAGCGCGGGGAGCCTGCGGACGATGACGTCGTGGGTGCGGGCGAGGAGGGCCGCCCCGCGGGCCAGGCAGGTCGTGACCAGGACCGGGAGCATCTCGGGGGTCAGGCCCACCGCGACCGCGACGGCGAAGGGCAGGGTCTCCAGGCCCCGGCCGCGGAGGGCGGCGTTCGCCATCAGGACGAGGGGCGGGGTCAGCAGGGCGAAGCGGATCAGGATCCAGGAGACGCCCTGGACCGAGCGTTCGAAGGAGGTCGCCGGGGGTTTGCCGGTACGGCGGTGAGCCGCGGCGAAACGGGTGTCGGCACCGGTCGCGGTGACCACGGCGGTGGCGCTGCCGGAGGCGACGCTGGTGCCCTGGAAGCAGAGGTGGGGCTGCTGGAAGACGCCGGTGCCCGCGGTGCCGGTCCCGGCGGGGTCGCTCTCACCGGCGGACTTCGGCACCGGGGCGGACTCACCGGTGAGGGCGGCCTGGTGGACGGTGAGTCCGGTCGAGCGCAGCAGTCGTACGTCCGCGGGGACCAGGTCGCCCGGGCCGAGCCGTACGACGTCGCCGGGGACGAGTTCCTCGACCGGGATCTCGCGGGTCGCCGGGGCGCTGTCCTCGCCGGCCCGGCGCTGGACGGTGACCGTGGTCGCCACCAGGCGGCGCAGGTCGGCTGTGGAGCGGTCGGCGCGGTGTTCGCCGGAGGCACGCAGGACGCAGCTCACGGCGACCAGGAGGAGGATCACCGAGGCGGTGCCCCAGGCGTAGACCGCGGCGGACACCAGTCCCAGGCAGAGCAGCACCGCGGTGAACGGGTCGCGCGCGCTCCGGGCGAGCAGCCGGGCCCAGGAGGGATCCCGGGTGTCCGGCACCCGGTTCTCCCCGAACCGCCCGAGCCGCTCCTCGGCCTGTCCCTCGGTCAGTCCTCGCGGCCCGGCGTCGAGCCCACGGAGAACTTCGAGGAGGGTGGGAACGGGGGTGGGGGTGAGCGTGGACTCCGGGGCCTCGAGAGAAGGAGTGAGCTGAGGAAGGAGCGGCCCCGCAGACACGGACGCCCGCTCGCTTGAACCCGAACCCGAACCCGGACCCGCGCCCGAACCCGCACCTGAACCCGAGCTCGGACCCGAACCCGCACCTGAACCCGAGCTCGGACCCCCCGCACCACCAGCCCCGGCCACCGCCCCCACCCGGTCCGGCTCGCCCGCCTCCCCCGCTCCCGGCCCACCGGGCCCTCCGCCGGACCCGACCGGTGGTGTGGGCTCGAGGTGGGGCTTCGGGTGGTCAGACACCGGCCTCGTGGAGCCGTGGGGACGACGTGGCGGCGGAGGTCTCGCGAGCCGTGAGCTGGCCCACCATGACGCGGACCACCGTGACGATGTCCGGGTCGTCGACGTAGTAGACCTGCCGGCGGCCCTCACGGCGGGAGCGGACCAGACCGGCGAGCTTCAGCTTCGCCAGGTGCTGGCTGACCGCGGGGAGCGCGCCGCCCACCCGGTCGGCGAGGTTCGTCACATCGCTCTCGCCCTGGGCCAGCGCCCACATGAGGTGCAGCCGGGCCGAGGAGGCGAGGAGTCCGAACACGGCGGCCGCCTCGGCGAGCACCTCAGCCGAGGGGTCCTGGAAACCGCCGACGGCACCGACGCCCTTCGCCACAGCCTGCTCCCGTCCTCCCACGTCGATGACGAACGCCACCTGACGTCCGCACTCACGGATGTTCGCAAGTGTAGGCGCGGCACAGTGACCGCCCCGCTTCGTCCGGTACCGGTCCCTCCCCTCGTGGGGACCGGTACCGGAGGAAGCGAGTGACCGTGGGGGGAATGTGGCGCAAAACTTCCGGCGCGCCGGGTGGCGCGCGGGCCGCCGGAACGGTGGCCTGGAGGTCGGTGGCAGGGCGTCGCCCGAGGGCTGCGCCGCGGAGTGATGATCCTGCCAGCCGAGGGGCTCCATGAGGAGGTTCCGGTTCCGGAAGCAGTGCGTTGCCGCAGGTCAGCCGTATAGGGTGAGTTTTCCGGTCCGGATTCAACCGCGAGGGAAGTAAGGGGTGGAAGACCTTGAGTTCCGACTCAGGGACACGCACGGCCTTCGCGGAGCGTCTCGCCCTGCTGTACCGGGAGGCAGGGAATCCGCCCCTCAAGCGGGTGTCCGAGGGCGTCGGCCGGCTCCAGCGGGTCGACGAGCGCGGGCGGCCCGTACGGGTGTCGGCCCAGCGCATCAGCGACTGGCGCCGGGCCCGTAACGTACCCGCTCAGTTCACCGCGCTCGCGGCCGTGCTGCACATCCTCATTCCCGAAGCCCGTCGTCTCAGTCCCACCCCCGTCTCGCCCGGACTGTACGACCTCACCCAGTGGCAGCGGCTGTGGGAGCGGGCGGTCGCGCCGGAGGAGGACGAGGGGGCTCAGCAGGCGGAGGCTCCGGCCGGTGTCTGCCCCTACCGCGGTCTGGCTCCCTACCGGCAGGAGGACGCCCGCTGGTTCTTCGGCCGGGAGCGCAGCACGGAGGCGCTCGTCAAGCTGCTCCGCTCGGCCGCCGAGAACGGCACGGGCGGTCTGGTGATGCTCGTGGGCGCCTCGGGCGCGGGCAAGTCCTCGCTGCTCAGCGCCGGACTGGTGACCGCCCTGGAGGAGGGCGCGCCGGACGGGGAGGGCAGCGGCCGGACCGTGCTCCAGCTGGTGCCGGGCGCCGATCCGCTCGCCGAACTGGCCCGCCGTATACCCGAGCTGGCTCCGGTCGTCGCCGAAACCGGCATCGGCGCGGCCGACGGCGACACGGCCGGCTCCGGCCCGACGGGCCGCTCTCCCGGTGCCACCGGTTCCGGCCCGACGGGTCGGCCCCACGGTTTCGCCGGCACCGGCCCCACGAACCGCCCACCCGGACTCACCGGCACCGGCGCAGGCCCCACGGACCACCCTCCCGGAACCACCCGCACCGGCACCGGCCCCACCGATCCCCCTCCCGGTTTCGCCGACGCCGCGCGGGACGCGGTGGCCGCGTGGGCTCGGCGCGAGGGCGCCACCGCCCCTCCGGTCGTGATCGTGGACCAGTTCGAGGAGGCGTTCACGCTCTGCTCGGACGAGGCGGTCCGGCGTACCTTCGTCCAGCTGCTGCACGCCGCCTGCACCCCCGCCGGGCCGGGCGCCGAGGCCCCCGCCCTGGTGCTCCTCGGCATCCGCGCCGACTTCTACGAGCGCTGTCTCGACCATCCCGAGCTGGCGGACGCCCTCCAGCACCGGCACATGGTGCTCGGGCCGCTGACCGGCGGGGAGCTGCGTGAGGCGGTGACCGGTCCGGCCCGGGCCGTGGGTCTGGAGCTGGAACCGGGGCTCGCGGAGCTGATCGTGCGCGAGGTGAGCGCCGACGCTCCGCGCGGGGGCGGCACCTCCCCCGCCTTCCGGACCGCGGGGGAGCACGGCGCGGGTGTGCTGCCGCTGCTCTCGCACGCCCTGCTCGCGACCTGGCAGCGCCGCAAGGGCGGCCGGCTGACCGTGGCCGGCTATCGCGCGGCCGGCGGTATCCAGGGCGCGGTCGCGGCGACCGCGGAGCGGGCCTGGTCCGGTCTGGACCCGGCGGCGCGTACGGCGGCCCGGTTGCTGCTGCTGCGGCTGGTGCGGCTCGGCGAGGACACCCAGACGACCCGGCGGCGCGGTACCCGGCGGGAGCTGGCCGCGGAGTCCACCGACCCGGGCAAGACCGAGGAGTCGCTGGAGGCGCTGGTGCGCGCCCGGCTGGTGACGCTGGACGCGGAGACCGTGGAGATCACCCACGAGGCGCTGCTGACGGCGTGGCCGCGGCTGCGCGAGTGGATCGACGAGGACCGCAGCGACCATCTGCTGCGCCAGCGCATCGAGGAGGACGGCCGGTTCTGGGAGGGCTCGAACCGCGACTCCTCGCTGCTGTACCGGGGTTCGCGGCTGGAGCAGGCCCGGACGTGGGCGAAGTCCGCCGGGGACACCTATCTGACCCGCAGCGCGAGGGAGTTCCTGGCCGCCTCGGTCCGGCTGCGCCGGCGCACGGTCCTGATCGCCCGGGGCGCGGTGTCGGCGCTGGTGGTCCTCGCGATGGTGGCCGTGGGATCCGCGGTGGTCGCCTGGCAGCAGCGCAACGACGCCGTGTTCGAGCAGGTCGTCGCGGAGGCGGACCGGGTCCAGTACACGGATCCCTCGCTGTCCGCCCGGATCGACCTGGTCGCGCACAAGCTGCGCCCCGACGACGAGGGCACCAACACCCGGTTGATCTCCATCGTCAACGCGCCGCTGGCCACCCCGCTGTCCGGCCACACCGGTGCCGTGTACCTCACCTCGTTCAGCCCGGACGGCAAGCTCCTGGCGACCGCCGGCTACGACCGGACCGTACGGCTGTGGGACGTGCGCGACCGCCGGCACCCCGAGGCGCTCGGCGCCCCCCTCGCCGGTGGCACGAGCTGGGTGAGCAGTGCGGTGTTCAGCCCGGACGGCAGGACGCTGGCCGGTGCGGGCGACGACGGGCAGATCCGGTTGTGGGACCTCCGGGATCCCGGGCATCCGAAGTCCCTCGGCACTCCCCTGACCGGCCATCGCGGCACCATCTACCTGATCGCGTTCAGCCCGGACGGGCGCACGCTGGCCTCCGCCGGTGAGGACCGGACCGTACGCCTGTGGGACCTGGGTGACCTGGCACGGCCGAAGCCCCTCGGGGTCCTGACCGGGTCCGGCGCCGCGGTGCGGTCGGTGGCGTGGAGCCCGGACGGGCGCACACTGGCGGCCGGGGGCGATGACAAAACGATTCGGCTGTGGAACACCGCGGACCCGCGGCATCCGAAGGCGTACGACCGGGCTCTCGCGGGGCACACCGGTCTGGTCCACTCGGTCGCCTTCAGCCCGGACGGGACCGCGCTCGCGAGCGGCAGCGCGGACGACACCGTCCGGCTGTGGGACGTGGCCGACCCGTCCGCGGCTCGCCCGGTCGGCTCGCCGCTGACCGGTCACGCCGGCCCCATCTGGTCCGTGGCCTTCAGCCCCGACGGCAGCACGCTCGCCGCGGCCAGCGCGGACAGTACGGCGAGCCTGTGGAACGTGAGCGACCCGGCGTACCCCTCGCAGGTCGGCGAGCCGCTCGCCGGGAGCAGCGGGGAGATGTACGCGCTGGGCTTCAGCCCGGACGGCCGCACTCTCGCCACCGGCAGCGGCGACAGCAGGGTGCGCCTGTGGTCGATCCCGCGGGGAGACATGGTGGGCAGCAGCGGGGCGTTCCGGCGCGACGGCAAGGTGCTCGCCACGTCCGGGCGGGACGGCCGGATCCGGCTGTGGAAGGTCACGGACCCGGCCCGGCCGGTGGCGCTCGGCGAGCCGTTCACCCCCGAGGTGCGCGACCCGGACTCCCGGGTTCAGTTCTCCCCCGACGGCCGCATCCTCGCGGTGCTCGCCGTCGGCCGGGTCCACCTGTGGAACGTCACCGACCCGGCCCACCCGGTCCCCTACGGTCCGGCGCTCGTGCTGCGCTCCCGGTTCATGGGCCCGGACGCTCTGGCATTCAGTCCTGACGGACGCACCATGGCCACGGCCTACGACGGCCGCACCCTCCAGCTGTGGGACGTCTCCGATCCGGCCCACCCGGTCTCCCACGGTCCGATCGCCGGTCACCGGGGGTACATCAACGGCCTCGCGTTCAGCCCGGACGGCAACACTTTGGCCAGCGGAAGCGCTGACGGCACGATCCGGCTGTGGAGGATCACGGGCCCGGGCCGTGAGACGACGCCGCTCGGCAGGCCACTCACCGGGCATGA
Organism: Streptomyces sp. NRRL B-3229; assembly: GCF_000719505.1. NCBI lineage: Bacteria > Bacillati > Actinomycetota > Actinomycetes > Kitasatosporales > Streptomycetaceae > Streptomyces > Streptomyces sp. NRRL B-3229. The sequence goes on from NZ_JOGP01000020.1 coordinate 244,848, forward strand.
CGGGCCCGTCAACGTGGTGGTCTTCAGCCCGGACGGGCACACCCTGGCCAGCGGCGGCAACGACGACACGGTCCGGCTCTGGAACGTGGCCGATCCCACGCACGCCGCGCAGACGGGGGCCGCCCTCATCGGGCACACCGAGGCGGTCGTGTCACTGACGTACAGCCGCGACGGCGCCAGGCTGGCCAGTGGCGGCAACGACAACACGGTCCGGCTCTGGGACGTGGCCGACCCGTCCGCGGCCGGCCCCATCGGGCAGTCGATGAGTCCCAACGCCAAGACCGGCAACTTCCTCTCCTTCAGCCCCAACAGCCGCATGCTCGGTGTGTCCAGCGGCTCCGACACGATCCGGCTGTGGGACCTCGATGTCGACGACGCGATCGACCACATCTGCGCCACCACCGGGAACGTCCTGAGCCGCCAGGAGTGGGAGGAGTACCTGCCGCGGCTCTCGTACGATCCTCCGTGCGCCTGAGGCATATGACGTGATCCCGATCACAACTTCTCCCCCCGGCTGAGCAGTCCGCTCCCGCTGTTCCATTTGCCTTGTTAGTCTTGGCCACAGCCCGACCGCTGGTGCATCCCCCGTCGCCAGCGGTCGGGTCTTTTCGTTCCTGGCCGAGGCCTACGCCTCGATGTCGCACAGAAGCTGCCCGAGGGGAGTCGCCCGCACGTTCGCACTCGCGCACGCGAGCAGTCCGTGCGTGAAGCTCCCGGACGCCGACGACCTGCGCATCCCGGCACGCTCGCCCGTGACCTGGCCGCGCTTGAGACCGACCCCACGCCCGACCGGTCCCGCGGCTGCGGCTAGCGGTCGAAGTCGAGGCCGAGCATGCGGATCGCGTTGCCCCGCATCAGCTTGTAGATCACCTCGTCCGGCAGCCCTGCCACATGCTCCTCGGCGACCTTCTTGGTGTGCGGCCAGGTCGAGTCGACGTGCGGGTAGTCGGTCTCGAAGGTCGCGTTGTCCACGCCGACGGTCTCAATGGCCTCGATGCCGTGCCGGTCGCGGAAGAAGCAGCAGAAGATCTGCCGGTAGTAGTACGTCGAGGGCGGCTCCGGGATCAGGTCCTTGACCCCGCCCCAGGCCCGGTGCTCCTCCCAGACGTCGTCGGCGCGTTCCAGGGCGTACGGGATCCAGCCCATCTGGCCCTCGCTGTACGCCAGTTTCAGGCGGGGGAACTTCACCAGCACCCCGCTGAACAGGAAGTCCATCATCGAGGCCATGGCGTTGTTGAAGGACAGGGACGCCTGGACGGCGGGCGGGGCGTCGGGTGAGGCGGCCGGCATCTGGGAGCTGCTGCCGATGTGCATGTTGACGACCGTCCCGGTCTCCTCGCAGGCCGCGAAGAACGGGTCCCAGTAGCCGGAGTGGATCGACGGCAGTCCCAGATGGGTCGGGATCTCGCTGAAGGTGACGGCCCTGACGCCGCGTTCGGCGTTACGGCGGATCTCCGCGACGGCCAGCTCGACGTCCCACAGCGGGATCAGGCACAGCGGGATCAGCCGGCCGCCGCTGTCCCCGCACCACTCCTCGACCATCCAGTCGTTGTAGGCGCGCACACAGGCGAGCCCGACCTCCTTGTCCTGGGCCTCGGCGAAGGTCTGCCCGCAGAAGCGCGGGAAGGTGGGGAAGCAGAGGGATGCCTCGACATGGTTCATCTCCATGTCCTCGATCCGGGCCTTGGGGTCCCAGCACCCCTTGCGCATCTGCTCCCGGGTGATCCCGTCGAGCGTCATCTCGTCCCGTGAGAAGCCGACGGCCGCGATGATCCGCTTGTACGGGAAGAGGAGGCCCTCGTACTCCCACCAGTCCGTGAGCTGCCCTTCCGGATCGGTGGTGAACCGGTACTTCCCGCCGATGTACGCGAGCTCCCCGATGCCGGCGGTGAGCGGCTTCGGCCCCCTGTCCCGGTACTTGGCCGGGAGCCAGGTCTCGAAGAGGTGCGCGGGTTCGATCACGTGGTCGTCCACGCTGATGACTCTGGGGATGTCCCTGCTGCCAGGTCCGGGTCCGGAACCGGTCCCGCTCTCGGTGGTGACGGCCATTGCCTGCCCCCTAGCCGGTATCTGATGGGTCGTCAGATTGCAGGCTAGGGGGAGGGATCGGCATCGGCAAGGGGCGAGTGGGGGGAGCCGGGGGCACGGGGAGCGGGGCGGTGGGGTGAGACGGGGTGGGGTGGAA